>CAJVYT010000147.1 GCA_913009765.1 uncultured candidate division Zixibacteria bacterium | reverse complement strand
TTCTATTATTATTGTTTTTTTTTTAATGATACGGCGACCACCGAGATCTACACTCTTTCCCTACACGACGCTCTTCCGATCTATGACCTGAGAAACCATTTATCCAAAAACAATATTCAGATTGCAAAAATTCTGGTCGCAACCATACCTCAAACGGCTTCGGCTTCTTCTCAAAGTACATTATCAAACAATAGCAATGCTTCAAACTGGAATAATAACGGCAATAAATCGGATTTTTTCGGCAGTCCTGATAATACCGGAGGACAAAACGGCAGAGAAAATTTGAGAAAAGATGGCAGAAGAGAAAACAGACAATTTTATGGAAATAGTTACTACCAAGGCAGAATAAATTTATGGATATAGGAGGTTGAATATGAGTGTGACATCAATAAACAATAATATTGGAGTAGTAGGACTGAGCAATCGAACAATCAAAAATCCCAAAGGAATACTCGGTAAGGATGATTTTCTTAAACTGCTTGTTGCTCAGCTTAAAAATCAGGATCCAACAGATCCGCTTAAGGATAAAGAGTTTATTGCAGAGAATGCTCAATTCAGCTCGCTGGAGCAGTTGACCAATATAAATAGTGCAATAGAAAATCTAACAAAATCGGAAACGGAAAAATCGTTTGCATCGGCTGCAAATATGATAGGAAAGCGAGTATCAAGCTCCACCCAATCAATTGACCTTATAAATGGAAAGGCGACGCCGGTGTATTTTAACCTCAGTAATGCTGCTGATGTGACAGCGATAATAACCGATAAGAGCAACAACATTGTTAAAAATCAAAACTTGGGTAATTCCGCCAAAGGAGAACATACTTTTGTGTGGAATGGAATCGACAATGATGGAAGTGAAGTTTCAAACGGCTCTTATAGTATAAGTTTTGTAGCGGCCGGTTCGAATGGTCAATCTGTGAACCTTACAAAGGATTCCGGTATAGTAACTGGAATTGGGAGAGTTGGCGATAAGGTGATTTTGCATACCAACACAGGCGCAACACTCGATCTCAATAATGTATCCGCATTGTACAACGCGACCGGGACTACCTCAAAATGATTGGTGCACTGTATACAGGAGCAAACGGCCTGTACTCAAGAGAAGCGGGGCTTGATACAATCTCCAATAATCTTGCAAATCTCAACACTGTCGGCTTCAAGAAAAGCAGCGTAAATTTTTATGATATGGTATACCAACAGGTAATAGGCAATTCTGTAGACCCATCTCAGGTTGGAATCGGTGATTCCGTGGCTTATACAGACACAGATTTTTCTCAGGGTACATTGCTTGAGAGCGCCAATCCAACAGCAGTTGCAGTCGATGGAAACGGGTTATTTGTTCTTGAGGGGCAGAGCGAAAAAAAAGGTGCATCTAAAATATTCTATTCGAGAGCGGGCGATTTTTCATTTGATGCAAGCGCAAATTTCGTAAATGAAAACGGCAATATTGTTATGGGATGGATGGCTGAACCGATTGACGGCGGTTACGATATTCCCGTTGATTCTTCAGGATTGCCTACAGGCACACTTTCGCCAATAAATATTTCAGGTTTCCAGGTTCTTCCTGCAGTTCAGACAAGCCAGGCAAAAATAAGCGCAAATCTGAATAGCGGCGATCAGATAATAGAGAAAAGCAGTGCTGATGCAGGAGACGGTCTATCGCTTCTTTTTGATGATAATGGAAAAAGGATTCCAATAGCAGCCGGCGATAATCTGAAGATCAGTTTTGATGGAGGTTTAACATATACGACGCTTACTTATGGAACGGATTTTTCAACACTCGGAGATCTGGCAAATAAAATTGGATCTGTTTATGCTTCCGATACGGGCAATTCTTCATCGGATGTCTCTATGGTAAATGGGAAAATTACGATAAACAATTCGGGGAGTACCGATATAGCAATCTCTATTATTTCCGGCAGTCAGCCTGAAGCTAAATTCGATACAATAATGGAAAATCTCAGCGGAACGGCAGTAAACGGTCAAACGGTTTCGACTCAACCGTTTTATGCAGCTACTCATAGTGTTCATGCCTATTTTTATGATGCATCAGGCAGCAAACATCTGCTTGACATCGATTTTAGGCGAGCTTCAGATACAGCATGGAACTGGCAGGCCGATCTTGGTGATACATCAGGTACACTTGCAGGTAACTCCGGATCTATAGAGTTTAATCCCGATGGAACAATGCTTGAAACAACCTCATCGCCTACAATAAATTATACGCCCTCAGGATCAAATACAGCTCAATCAATAATGCTGAATCTATGGAATACCGACAGCGGAGCATTCGAGGGAAATACGACAAGCGGATTAACAAGTTTTGCAATCGATTCAGCGACAACCTCTTTGAGTATTGACGGCAACTCTGCAGGAAGCCTAAACAATGTTCAAACTGATTCAAACGGTAATATAAACGGTGTCTATTCAAATGGTAAAACCGTGCCGATTGCAAAAATAGCAATTGCAACATTTCAAAATAATCAAGGTCTGTCTAAGGCCGGAAATTCACTTTTTAGTCAAACTGTTAACAGCGGTGCGCCGAATATCGGAATATCCGGAGTATCAAGAGGAACGATTCTGCCGGGAAAATTAGAGGCAAGTAATGTTGATTTGTCGAGCGAACTGGTAGCGATGCTCACATCGCAGCGCAGTTTTCAGGCAAATTCAAAATCGATAACAACGGCTGATTCTATGCTTCAAACGGCAATACAGCTAAAACGATAAAAAATAGGAGGTAAGAATGTCAAGATCAATGTGGAGTGCGGTAGCAGGTATTAAATCGCATCAGGAAGCAATGGATGTAATAGGCAACAATATTTCAAACATCAATACGGTAGGTTTTAAAGCCGGCACGGCGAGTTTTGTGGATGTGTTGTCCGATACATTATCAGGTGCAACATCTCCCGACAACGTAAGAGGAATTGGAGGGAGAAATCCTCATCAGGTGGGATTGGGCGATACTATAGCAACTGTGTCAACCAGCTTTTCTCAAGGCTCGATACAATCTACAAACAAAAGTACCGATCTGGCTTTGCAGGGTGATGGATTCTTTGTTTCAAGCTCTGATGGAGGAAAGAACTATTTTTACAGCAGGGCAGGGGAATTTTCATTTGATGCATCAGGTAACTTTGAAGATCCGTCAGGTGCTATTATTCAGGGATGGTATGCAGACAGCAACCACAGGATTGATACGGCAAGCTCTATCAAAGGAATCAAGGTACCTCAAAATATGACTGTTCCTGCCGGTGTCACAAAAAACATTTCAATGGCGGGCAATCTTAACGGTGGAGATACAATAACCGAAATGAGTCCGGCAGAGGGCATAACCGATGTAGACGGTAATCCTGTTAATTCCGATGATGTTGCCGTGCTGTTTGACTCGAACGGCGAGGCAGTGGGGGTTGGAAGGTCGGGAGATCTTGCTGCGTTTGCGACTGCTACCGCAAAGTTAGCCGATGCATTAGGTGTTGATGGTAATAAAATGAATTTGGCCTCCGGCGCTACCCTGAGTTTCAAATATCAAGCATCAGGCGTAACGGGCAGTTACAGTTTTGCAACATCATCTGCCACCACCATTGGTTCGCTTGTATCTGATTTAAACAGTAATTTGACTGGATCGGTAGGTCTTACTGCATCGTTGACACAGGACGGAACATTAAAATTTAATAATCTTACTGGGGCACATGGAACTATAACGATTTCTAATATTACCACAACAGGCGATACAGGAAGCTATTTCCGAAATAATCTTCTCAATCTTCAGGGCGGCACAAGTTCAAGTGCTACGATAGCTTCAGGCAAATCAAGAACATCACTGCCGTTTCTTTCTTCAAAAGGCGATGTGCTGGCGCTGAGTTATGACGGCGGGGCAAACTACAACGGATATGTTTATACAACCACAGATGGAGGACCTTCCAGCAATGATTTTAATAAACTTCAGGATCTATCGGATGAGATACAGACTGATATCAACTCTGCGGGATGGGGAACAGGCAATACTGTAAAGGTCGATCCTGTATCAGGGAGCATCCAGATATTAAACAACAGCGGATCTCAGCAGTCGATAGGTCCGGTGTATTCAAATAATTTTAAATTTGCGACAATAACGGGAACGCTTTCGGGAATTGTTCCAACCTCCCAATTAGCAACGACGCAGCCGTTTATGGCAGCAACCCATAAAAGTTCAATCGATGTTTATGATTCCCTCGGCAATAAGCAGACGGTAACATTTACATTCAGAAAAGAACGATACGATACCTCAACGAAAGAAAACACATGGACTTGGACCGCTTTTTCACCATCCCCTGCAGTTATAACAAATAACAATGGGACATTAAGATTCGATAAGACAGGCAAACTTGTTTCCGTTTCATCGCCGTTGGCGGTAACAACCAACTGGAACAACGGTACCGCAACGCAGGTTGTCAATCTTGATTTTGGAGATATTGGAAAAACAGATGGGATAACGCAGTTTTCACTTCCTTCATCAACAAATTCGCAAACGCAGGACGGGTTTGCCGGAGGATCTCTGGAAAGAACATTGATAAATCAGGATGGCGTAATCGTGGGAATCTTTTCAAACGGCAAAAGTTATTCCCTTGCGCAGGTAGCACTTGCGCGATTTGCCAACAATCAAGGTCTGGAAAAAGCCGGGGATGGTCATTATAAAGAAACGGCAAATTCCGGAGTTGCCGCTGTAGGAACAGCCGGTACCGGAGGAAGAGCAACCATTGCTCCAAGTCATTTAGAGCAAAGCAATGTTGATATGGCAGAAGAGTTCACGAGAATGCTGGTTGTGGAGAGAGGTTTCCAGGCAAACTCACGAACAATTATTACATCAGATAATATGGTTCAACAACTTTTGGGTTTGATAAGATAAACGGCAATTCTCTATTAATCTATGAACAATTATTCTGAGCCCCAAATCAGCAACCTTTTCTGCGTTGCAAATTTGAGGCTCAAGATGATCGGGTAATATCCTCAAAATATCAAACGGAGGTTATATCTATTTTGGCTATATTGAATCCTTCTGTTTATTGTGTAGAATTACTTATGCATGGCAGCAGCTCGCATTGTGCATTAACGGAACTTTTTATGCAAAATAAAAAGTTGAACGAGGCAGCTTCTATGAAGGAGGTAAAATGGATTTAGAAAGGGCTCAGAGAAGAGCTCGAAGAAGGATGTTCGCCAGATTATCTGTTGGCTATAGGATGATCGATGAAAAAGAAGTACCGGATATAATGGCTGTTATTGATTCTATTGAAGCCAGAAAGGAAAATATCACTACAACACTTGCATTGCGCGGACTAGCGAAAAGTATGAAAGAAATTAACCCTGCTTTGCTTGAAATACTTGGACAGATAAACAGAAAACTTGATCTGCTTATAAACGAAAAGGAAGATATTATTAAAGCGACGGAGAGATCTTTCACCTACGATATTTCATCAGAATCTATCTCTTTGTTCTGCGATATTCTTATTGGAAGGGTGATTTTTGCTGTTATAAATTTGAAGCCGGGTTTTGATCAGGTATATTTTATCGGAAGGGTTTTTAGGCGTGATGCTCCGAACGGTAAACAAATTTCTGTAATAAAATTTGAGTATATTACCAAAAATTCAAAACAGACTCTTGTATATTATATGTTCTCTTTAGAGCGGGAATTGATTAGACAAGCAAGAAAATGAATCTGCTAAGCTTGTCCCTGGTTTTTTTATTGCTGCCTTTTATCATTCTTTTGATTCTGCTTACCGTTCATCAAACAAATATTATGAGAAAATTCATACATAATTTTGAAAATAGATACGAGCTTTTGAAACATTCACTTCAGGAAATTTCCGGTAAAATAGAACTACAGCAAAAGCTTTTGAATAGTCTTGGCATAAAAAGTGATCATTTAGAGAAACGGTTAAATAACAAAGAATCTATTGACCTTATTACAAAAAAGACAGCTCAATCAATTGATGAGGTGATAAGCTTGTACAAACAAGGATATGAGGTAAAGGCGATAGCAGGCAAGCTTCACAGGGGAAATCAGGAGATAGAGCTTATACTTAAGCGCTTCAGTGAAGATAGAGCAAATTGAAAATAAGTCGATCGCTCGTATTATAAAGGGCGACCGTGTTTGGGCGTATGTTCTAAAAAACTATGCTGACAGTGTGCTTCTGGATATAGCAGGGAATCATATCATGGCAAAAGTTGTCGGCAATATCGGCAGGTTATCCGGATGGGTGCATATCAAACTTGTATCCTTAAATCCTGCAAGTTTTGAAATTATTTCTGCAACTGAGAGATCAGACAATATTAATTCTCAAATTGCGCCGCTGAACCTTCAGGAATCTGAAAAATCCGTTGCGGCGCAGCTGAAAAATTGGTTTGATTCATCGGACAAGGTGATAAAATCGATTATCGATTTAATGGGCGGCAGCACAGGCAAAAGCCGGGCTGATGATATATCCCGTATTCTGCATTTCTACGATCAGGCAAGCCATATCCAAAAGGAAAAAATTGATCAAATTTTAACTTCTCACATAAAGCAGGCGACAACGATAGGCAATGCAACGATTTATCGGTTCTCTATAGTTTATAACAACAAACGCGGTACCGTTTTTTTGAAAACGGACGGCAAGAGACTTGATATTGTCTTGAATATTCAATTAGACAAAATGGGCAAAATTAGGTTGATTTTTTCCGACAGTGCTGCCCGGTTGAATGTTTCAATAATATTAAAGAAAAAATTCAGAGGACTGTTTGAAATCTGGAGTGATCGCATAGCCGATCTTTTATCTGATTATCCAAAGATTGTAAATGTGAAATTTCGCGAATTTCAAGATAGCGATAACAAACAAAATATAGAGTATTGGGCTTAAGAAATTTCTAAAATAATCTTATCAGGTTTCTGGATACGACAACGCCTCGTACAATCTTTTTTGAATTAAGTCTGACTGATATTGTTTTGCCTTGCGCTCCATTATCAATTGCAATGCCTTGTTTTCTGACTATTAGATTTTTTGTTTTGTAAAACAATGTTACAATTTCTCCTCTTTTTATAATGTTCAGGTCTATTTTGTTTTTATAAAATGGCGATCCGGATCTTACTTCGCTTAGTAATTTTTTACCTATCAAATAATTCACATTATTTATTACAGTTTTGGAAAGTTTATACTCATTAGTATTTTTATAATTTATCATTCCATAAGATATTATTGAGCCTGCTCTGATGATTCTATCTGCCACAGGTATTTTGATATTGTGCTTCAGATAGACCTGATATCTTATATTATGAAAATAGCTGTTTGATTGAAAATTTAGGTTTAATATGGCCGGATAAAGATCTCTGTTTATACTTACAGTTATGTGGTAATCTCTTTTGACCAGCATAAAGGTCGGGCCTAAGACAGCCTCGATTTTGGCATGGATATTATTCTTTTTGAGAAAACGGAAAAGAAGCTTTCTTGCATGGGCAGGACTAATCTTGTATCCCGGTCTGTAGATATAGATACCCTTGCCAATAATTTTTTCCTTTATGCCGTATCTTTGTAATACGGTTTTAATGGTGTCTCCGGATAGGTAAACTGATGATCCAATCGTCGGAGCTGCTGCTAATACAATTTTTTTGAGCTGTGAACTCTTAGCGGAATCTGAAACATCGGACAACAATATATAATTTCCGGAAACCTTGTTTTGTTTCAAAAGCTTGATGGTGCCGGCTATACTGTTAATTCCGAAAGATAGTGCAATGAGAATAGTTATAAGACGATTCATTATCTTTTTAGATTGTTTACCGTCTGAAGCATTGAATCTGCGGTTTGTATTGCCTTCGCGTTAAGCTCATATGCTCTTTGGCTTGCAATCATATTTACCATTTCCTGCACTACACTTACATTGCTCATTTCAAGAACACCTTGTTCTATTGTGCCAAGTCCGTTTGTGCCTGCATTTCCCGAAACCGGTTCACCTGAACTTGTAGTAAGTTGATAAAGATTGTGACCCATAGCTTTAAGGCCTGAGGGATTAGCAAAAGATACAAGCTGAATTGTGCCGACCTGCGAAGGAGCGCTTTGTCCGGCTTCTAAAACCGATACAGTTCCGTCACTTCCTATTGAAATGGATGTGGCGTCCGAAGGTATAACAATTTGCGGAGCAACCGGATGGCCTTCTGAGGTTACAATTCTTCCGGTATTGTCGAGTTTGAAGGAACCCGATCTGGTGTAATCGGTGGTTCCGTCAGGCATTGTAATTTGAAAAAATCCTTTACCCGCGATGCCTAAGTCAAGCGAGTTGCCGGTTTCCTTGAAATTTCCCTGTGAAAAGTTTTTACTTACGGCTGCAGGTACCGTACCAAGACCGATCTGAATGCCGGTTGGTTCTATAGTGCTGGAAGTCGTGGATGTCCCAGCCTCTTTAATGGTTTGATACAGAAGATCCTGAAAATCGGCCCTTCCTCTCTTGTATCCTACGGTGTTTGCGTTTGCAAGGTTATTTGCAATTGTATCTACTGCAAGCTGCTGTGCCTGCATACCTGTTGCGGCTGTCCATAGTGCTCTTAGCATTTTTTCTCCTTATACAGAACGCGATATTCTGCTGTTTGTCTGAGCTATGTCATTCAAATAAAGATCAATTACCTTTTCATATCTGTTGAACAATCTGTTGACTTGTATCATACCTACCATCTCTGTAATCGGATTGACATTAGATCCCTCAAGATAACCGACAGAGACGAGATTCCCCGATAGTTCATTGCCTATTTTCCCGGAATAAAGGCTTTGTCCGGCCGGCATCAATTTTGTTGAAGGCTGCCGTATGGAGATAGTGTCCACCCTGTTTCCGTTATTCATTACAGTGCCGTCTGTTCTTATAAGAAAATTTTTCCCCTGTATATGAATAAACTCCCCTGTTTTGAAATAATTTTTGCCTAATACCGGAAAACCATTTTCATTGACAAGAATGTTATCTGAATTTATGAAAAAATGTCCGTTCTTTGTCATCCTTATGCCATTAGAAGTTTTAACAACAAAATATCCTTTGTTTAAGGCAAGATCAAGCTTGTTCGATGTGTGTATCAGGGGGCCTTGCGATTTATCAATAACAGCTGCATCCAAGTGTGGAACGGTTCCCAATGTTTCTTCTATAAACTGCTTTGCATCTACTCCATAAAGAGGTGTCTTCAGATTTTGATATCCTTTTATTTTTGAATATGATTTTTGATTGATTAAGATCTTTTCAAATCCCGTGGTTCTTACATTTGCCAGATTATTTGTAATATTATCAAGCATTTTTGAGGCAACTGCCATCGCCCCGCTATTTATATACGCACTCTCAAACATACGACCTCCGTAATTGCAGTCTTGATAATACATAGCAAATCTTGTTCCCAGGCTGTCGTCAAATAGTACTATTTCATCATCCGTATTCTTCCGAGCTAATTTTGCTTTATTCTTACCAAAATTTGCAGGAATGGCATCCTTTTTTGTATAAACTTCGGTAAGAATAAAGCAAAATTAGAATAGTGAGACCACTGCACAATAAGCAGATTCACAGCTTTTTATGAGGTTTTCTATAGACAAGGCAAACTTCTGAAGGACTAACGGGTTAATTCAAAGAAGTTTAACGAAGTATATGGGAAACCTCATAAAG
>CAJVYT010000146.1 GCA_913009765.1 uncultured candidate division Zixibacteria bacterium | reverse complement strand
CCCGCCCACGTCATCCGAGCTCTATCCTTGTGACTGGACTTCATACTTGTGCTCTTCCGATCTCCGACTCTCGCTTCGTTCCCTGCATCCGCCGTAGAACGACCTAACACGAGGCGCACGAGTCACACTCTCCCACTTTTCTCTTTCATTCTTTGTTTCTCCTTTGTTAGTAAATATCCAGAACTTCTTGTTCTACAAATATTGCCATTTTACCAACTTTTTGACCATATCCGGGGGCATCAACGACATAAATATAAATACCAGATGCTACCGGAAGACCGTTATCTGTTAAGACATCCCAATCAGCAATTGCTGTTTTGGCATCATCTTTTTCAATTGTTTTAACTAACTCACCTGCCAAATTATAAATTGAAATAGTACATAATGTCGGCAAATGATGGAATTTCAAAACGTACACACCCGGTGACTTTGAATAGTCGTTATAGAGATAGAACGGATTTGGTACAGTAGTAATCTTATCAAGCACTGCCTCATTTTTAGCAGTAAGCTGTTCAGGAGCAGATGTTGTAAACGAGAATACATCTGTCGGAGCATTTGGCTTACCTGTTAAGAATCTAAAGACTGTTCCTTCTTCTGGAAGAGCTTGATTAAACGGAGGTTGTACACCACCATTCCAGTTTACTAACACAGTACGATCCATAACACGGAGTTCATTATATTCCCAAGCAGCCATTGTAGGGTCAGCAATTGCAGCATTTTCAAAGACCATATATGCAGAGTCAACACCTGTTTCTGCTAAATTACCTGAAGTATCAGCAGGAATAGCCCAATATATCCAATCAGTATACGGATCATTATCACCGCCTGAGATAGAATGTTCATAACCGTTATTACCAAAGAAAGTCGTATCAGGAGGATTAACTGCTGAATCTACTACAATAGAATCTGTCCCCCAATTAGACATATAGTAAAGAGAATCACCACCATCACCATAAGTCCATGGTATTAACCGTAAATCATCAGATGGGTCATCAGGTGTACCAACACCTGTTCTCCATAATTCAAATGGAGCCCAGTATGCCATTCCGCTCGAAAATGCTTCTAATACATACCCACCATTAACTCCCGGGTTATCATTAGAACCGGTAAATCTCATTTCCCAATCATAAATACCTAAACGAGCAATTCGGTCGGGGTCATCACGGAATGTTCTCGATAAAAACGCATCATAAGAACCTCGGTTACCACCACCGTTTGTACCACCGTTATCACCTGTTGCAAACATCCAAAGACCATCACCAACCTGCTGACCATCGGTTACATAACCGTCAGGATCAACACCTGTTGGAACAGGATATCCATACCATGGAGCACCTGCTGATTCAGGAGGGTCAATAACACCGGCAGCATTTGCTACACACTGGAACGACTTAAATCCTAAAGCAGGTCCGGAAACCTTAACCTGGATTCCATTTACGATAGGATAATCTTCACTACCGTCTTGGTTTGTCTGCCAAAACAGCAATGTATCACCTGTGGTAACATCAATTAAGTGCCATGCAATATTTATTGAATCAATTACAAATACACCCGGATCATTAATTGGATCCGGTACAGTTGTATCAATAACAATACCTAACGTATCAGCAAACACTACCTGATATGTATGTCCGGTTAACGAATCAGGATTCATAACAACCGGAGTAATAATACCATCAGACACACCGGAAACATGTGTAACTTCTAATAAATCCTCAGCATCATTATCATAAACAATATCCGGCACAGTCATTTGAGGAGTCAAAGAAATACTTGAAGATGCGTTTGTTTTCTTCAGACCTAAAGCAGCATTTGGAGAAATACAATACGCTTCGACTTTATAGTGATATTCTGTAAGATTTCGTAGTTTACCACCGTTTACAATATCATCAGTGAGAGTAATATGTCTTATAACTCCACTATTAGTACCTTCAACAATTCTCACAATTTCAGGAAATGCTGTTACAGGATTAAACTGCTCATCAACAACATCTTTAATAGTATTATTTAAGTCATAATTTGCAACTCTGACCCAAGGACCTGTTTTGGTTTCACCTTGGTAAATTGTATATCCTTCAAAAGGATAAGAACCGTGGTTAATTTCTGATGTATCATTCCAAGCGATAGAAACTGAATTTTCGTCTTGAAACCAGTTTAAAGCAGGTGGAGTAGGATCTTTTATTGCTTGCCAATCATCATCATAAAGTTTTTGAGCAATACGATCATTAAACTTCATAAGTGAAATAGATGTAATATTATTATTTTCCTGACCAACAACCATAGCAACATATATTTCAGTAGAGTCGCCGGGGCGGAAAGTCAAAGGACCGGTTGACTGCATCCAACGGCGGTCAGCAGAAGCAACATCTAAATCACCGGTACTTGAAACAGGATCACCTGAAAGTACATAGCTTAATTCTTGACCATTGTAAACATACGCCTGACCATCACGAGTTAACCCACGCATATAGTTGTACGCCTGTACTTCATCATCTGGGTCAGTACCATTGATATATTTATTAAATGATTCCATCCCTAAGTTTGTAGAATCAGAATATGTCTGTCCCCACATTTTTCCATCAGGCTGGCTTGGGTCAGTTTTTGCCACCAATGGTCCCTGAAGGAAATCAAAGCCCATACTTGGTACTGCTCCCATAGAATAACTTTGGTCTGTTTTATTATCATTATAAACAAAACCTAACCCCAAAGTTGTATCACAACCGACAAAGTCATCAGATGCCTGTCCTAAATCAGGGTCACACCAAATAGAGAAACTGGTATTTTCAATAACTCTTGAACCTTTATTGAATATTTTATATCTAATAAAAACAATATCCCCTTTGGCGTCATCAGATTTCCAACCGTAAACAGCCTGTTTTACTTCAAGACCCAAGGGAGCAGTACTCATATTAGTATGTTGTGAAGCGTCAGCATCATTGTAAACAGACCATATAAATTGGTCACCTAACACCTGCGGATCACCTAATTTTCCAAGAACGGTAGTATCCGGCGGTGAAACTTCCTCATCTACTCTGATAACTAAAGTATCACCTAAAGAGTCAACCATAAAGTCATTGTTATCAAGCGTCCAAACAGGAGCACCCTGATCCGGGACAGCAAATTCCATATAGTCTAAATAATCCTGATTAGGATTTTTATATAATGAATCTTTAAAAAGTTTAAAGTTTCTAAAGTTCACATTATCTGTCATGAAAGTCCCACCGGACATTGGTCCGGGAACATACTCATCACTGTATTCAGCAACTGTCACCAAAGTATCACCGGTGATAGAGTCGGTACCGCCGACCCATAAACCAGATGCGTAGTTAGGTGAAAATTTACCAAAAATAGTGTGATTATAATAGTCATCAATATTACCGGTATACGGATACCAAGTACCATAATCGTATCCAAAAGTACCGCCTAAATCACGCCCAAAATTACCGTGGTTTGTAACAAACATCAAAATTCTATTAACATCGATAAGGGTCGTATTATCGATAGTTAATGAATTTCCACTATTACTGATTTTTCCCTGTTGCGGTGGTGCTGCAATAAGCGGCAGAGCAAAAAGGAAAATCAGCAAACTAACAAATATTTTTAATTTCATTGTCTATTCCTCATATCTCATTAAAATGATACTCTAAGTCCAAAGTAAATCATACGTGGTGTGCCATAATTCTTTGGATTGTTTTCAAGCAAACTATAGCGGTCTAAGTAATCTTGACCATCCGCAGTAATATTTTGTTCACCTGCAGTCGTATTTAAGAAACCGGTTGTATTTGCTTCGCCGGTACCTTCATAGACCGCAACAATATTCTCTTTATCTAAAAGATTTCGTATCCAGAAATACGGAACTATTTTATATTTATCTGAGACTGTAAATGATTTTTCAATTTTTACATCAACAGTAGCCTGCCAAGGTAAATTGGCAGAATTAACACCACCTATTGGTTCCTGTTTAACAGAAATAGCAGTAACAGCATCATACGGCTTCGTTGGTGTATATGGAGTACCTGAAGCCAACTGAAAGAGAGTATTAAAACTTATATTTTCAAAAGGTTTGAATCCACCGATTTCAGGACCTTCACCCTTACCGGAACTGATATGAACATTACCTATAATAGAATGGCGTTGGTCATAAACAAGCGGACTTGTTGTTTTTGGAATACCCGATGCATTTTTCCAAAGAATATTTCTATTGGTACCCGCATAAGAACCGGTTCCTGATGCATAACTTAAACTATATTTAAGAGAAGCAGATATGTTTTTATTGCGTCTCATTGTAAAACCAAAGTCAACACCTTTAATTGTACCATAATCAACATTAGAGAAAACATTGTATGTTACAGGAATAGCAGGTGAAATTTCAGCACCTGATGTAAGGTCCTGAACATCTTTGTAGTAGGCGGTAATGTCAAATGAAGTAAAATCACCTAATTGGTGAGTTATACCTACTTCATATTGGGTAGATTTTTCAGGTTCTAAGTTTGGAGACGAGAAGACTGAAAAGAAACCGGCACCATTACGTGCTTCAAAGTAATCATACCCAACATATAAATTTTGTAAATCCGGTCTTTGGATGAATTTACCAAAGTTAATATGCATCTGAGTCACATCAGAAATAGGGAATGAGATACCTAAACGAGGTGAAAATCTTGAATATTTTTTACTTGCCTCTAAATCAGATTCATCAAGAATTTTATCAGCTGCATTTAAAGTATCCGGGTCAAAAGGATTATTGAGGTTTTTAATCCTTAAAGCTTTATAGTCAAAATAGTCATAACGAAGACCGGCATTGACAACTAATCCGCGCCAATCAAATCTGTCTTGAATATACAAACCTAAAAATACCGGTTTTTTTGTACTGTTTTTATAACCTTCATTATCAGACTCATTACCCAAAGAATCATAACCATAGCGGTTAAGATATAATTCCGGAGTTTTAAGTGAATCATTTTTTTCAGTAGCAAATCCATGACTGAATCTTCTGAGAGTATGTTTCTGGAAATCAAACCCAAACTTTACCGTATTGGAAGCATCTACTTGGGAAGTAAAATCACCTTTAAGAGCAATATGCTCAGATTTTCTCTTTAGATACCCGCCATAATACGATATACCATTATCATCGCCCTCACGGAATAATGTATATTCATCATATTCCGGATTTGTAAAATCTCTGCTGTAAGCAGCTAAATCTTTCATCAAAACACCATCACCGGTAAAACGCTGGGTGTTAAAATACGAAACTGCTAAGTTATAAAAATTATTAGCATTGAGAGTGTGAGTAATTTGTCCCCTAACAGCAAAGTTCTTATCTTCTGTACGAGGTGTATGAGCAATTTGATTTGGATCGCTCGGGTTATTATAATAATGACGATAACTCTGCCAATTGTCAAGAGACCCATTGCCATTTAAGGTCAATTTAATATTTGGAGAAATATCATACGTAAATTTACCTTGATACTGCCAACTTGAAGAGGCATTATTCGGCAGCATATTTCCATTGGGAGCCGGTATATTATATTGGTGAAAAATATCTTCGGTTCTTGGAGACGGGCTGCGATCTCCAAGATAGGTACGTCCACCGGATAAAGCAAAATAACCATTTTCAAGTCCCGGAATAGGACCGGAGACATCGGCTGTATAATAGTTTTGATCGTAAACTTTTTTATTGCTTTTGGCAAAGTTATCCGTCACGACTTCAATAGTACCTTCATACTCATCTCCGCCGGATTTTGTTATAACGTTCACAATACCTGACATGACATTACCATATTCAGCAGAGAATGCACCCGACTGGATAGAAACTTCCTGAATAGCATTGTTTGAGATATTGGTAGTAGAAAGACCTGTTAAAGGATCTTGTTGTGAAATACCATCAATATAGTAAGCAACTTCTGATGGTCTACCACCACGAATATTCACAGAAGGACCGCTCGATTTTTGAGCAGCTCCACCACGCTGGGCAATATCAGTATTGGAATTCATACGAACAACTGAATTCTGAATACCAACAATCTGATCAAAACCTCTTGTAGGAAGAGCTTGAATCTCTTCAGCTTTGACGATATTGATTGTTGTTGTTTTGTCTTTGATAATCATAGGGTTTTTAGCAATAACAGAAATTGTTTTGTCAATATCTGTTACTTTTGAACTTAACCCATGATTTTGATATGTTGCTAAATCAGCATGCACATCAATTTGTGAAACTTCCACAGATTGATATCCTATAGCACTGATTTTTACAGTATATGTTCCAACCGGAACATTTAGAATAATATACCGACCATCGATGTCGGTAATAGCACCCAGTGAGGTGCCCTGTACTGCTACTGTAACGCCAACTAACGGCTGCTGATTACCGGCATCCGTTATCACACCGGTGATTTTCCCTGTCGTAGCGGAAAAAACCGATGCTGTCATTAACAGCAATAAAATACAGATGACACTGAACAGTTTTAGCTTCATGCTTCAATAACTCCTTATATTTATTATTGAGTGTCAATTGGTGAGGTTAAAAAGTTTAATCCATTAAAAAAATTTTCCAATAGTAATCTCCTATTTTCTATTAGTTTTAACTACTCTATTCCAACATATTTTTTCTACACAAAATATCGTTTATATTGACAATATCTGTCAACTAAAATAAATCGTTAAATTCCTTGTATCCAATAATATACAGAATATTAAATTTTATAATTGCCAATACCGCAAAAATCATTTTAAATAATGTTATATAATAATTTTTACTGTTGTGCTTTTTACAAGGTAATTTTGTATTGCTATGGATACTATTGCTCTTAAAATATAATAAAAATTCGCAAAACAGCATTTTCGGGCAAAATTGTTCTTGAAAACTCTTGTGAAAAGATGAAATATCTTGACAGGGTCTGAAAAAAGTGTATAATACAGCCCCAAAGCAATTGGTATATATGACCCCATCGTCTAGAGGCCTAGGACACCGCCCTTTCACGGCGGCGACACGGGTTCGACTCCCGTTGGGGTCGTTTTTTATCAGTAAATCCAAAAATACTCCAATCCTATAGAGACTTTTTTACATCCATATATAAATAGTTCTGTTTATTTATTTCGGTTCACACGTCAAAATATTTAGGTCACATTCCTAAAAAACTGATAGAATGCCAACATTTTTCACATTGTCCTACATTTTCTATGCGAAAACTCTTGCCCCTTTGCTATTTTCTATTACATTTACGCAGTATTTAGTTTTAGAAATAATGTGTGAAAAAATGAACTTATATGGCGTTGAACGCCGATTTTAGGAGGTCACAATGGGAATCTTTAAAGTCCCGATGCCAAAGAATGAACCAATTCTCAACTATGCCCCCGGTTCTGCAGAACGGGCAGTATTAGAGATTGAACTTAAAAAATTAAAAAATAATCCGGTAGAAATCCCGATGTTTATCGGTGGAGAAGAAATAAAAACTGATACAAAAGTTGATATTTTTGCCCCACACAACCACAAACTAAAACTTGGATTCTACTATCAAGGTGGTGAAGCAGAAGTTCAAAAAGCAGTTGATTCTGCCTTACAAGCTCAAAACGGCTGGGAAGCGACCCCATGGGAACATCGTGCGGCTATATTTTTAAAAGCTGCCGACCTGTTAGCCGGTCCATATCGTCACAAAATGAATGCTGCCACAATGCTTGCTCATTCAAAAAATATTTATCAGGCAGAGATTGATGCTGTGTGTGAGTTAGTCGACTTCTTCCGCTATAACGCCTACTACATGCAGGAAATCTACCATAACCAACCGGGCAACGCTCCCGGAATTTGGGACAGACTCGACCATCGTCCCCTTGAAGGATTTATCTTTGCAGTAACTCCATTTAATTTTGTCTCTATAAATGGCAACCTTCCATCAGCTCCTGCCATGCTTGGTAATGTTGTCGTTTGGAAACCTGCATCAACAGCCGCCTATACATCAGGTTTGCTCATGCAAATTTTCCGCGATGCAGGACTTCCTGCCGGAGTTATCAATATGATTTTCGCCCGCGGAGCTGCTATTGGTGATACTGTTTTGAAAAATGAAAATCTCGCCGGTATTCATTTCACCGGTTCAACGGCAGTATTTCAAAATATGTGGAAAACAGTCGGCACAAACATCGCCAACTACAAAGCATATCCACGTATCGTTGGTGAAACAGGCGGTAAAGATTTTATCATGGCACACAACTCATGTGACCAAAAAGCTCTAACAGTTGCAATCGTTCGCGGTTCATTTGAATTCCAAGGTCAAAAATGCTCGGCATCATCACGCTGTTATATCCCCCAATCTGTCTGGGCAAATATCAAAGATGATTTAGTATCAATGACTAAAGAACTCAAAATGGGTGACCCTGAAGATTACAGAAATTTTGTCAATGCGGTTATTGATGAATCCGCTTTTGATACAATTACCAAATTTATTGACTATTCAAAAAATGCCGATGATGCCGAAATTATTGTCGGTGGTGAATATGATAAATCTAAAGGATACTTTATCGAACCGACTATTGTTGTGACAACAAATCCTAAATTTCGTTTGATGGAAGAAGAAATTTTTGGTCCTGTTATGTGTATTTATATCTATGATGACGGCGAATATGCCAAGACACTTCATATTTTAGACCAAACATCTCCGTATGCTTTAACAGGGGCTATTTTTGCTGTTGACAGAAAAGCTATCGAACTTGCAGAACGGACCCTTCGTCATGCGGCAGGTAATTTCTATATCAACGATAAACCAACCGGTGCTGTTGTCGGACAGCAACCATTTGGCGGCGGACGGGCATCGGGAACAAATGATAAAGCAGGCGGTATTCAAAATATGCTTCGTTGGGCATCTCCTCGTTCAATTAAGGAAAACTTTGTTCCACCACATGATTACAAATACCCATTTTTGGGGTAAGCAGTATCGCTATTTTTATTATAATTTTAAAGCGGAGCATTATTCAATGTTTCGCTTTTTTATTGCAACACGAAGTCACCCTGCCCGCCTAAGCGGGGTCGAAGGGTCAGATTAAAATGGGATCAGTCGTATATAAAACATCTTTTTAAAGTCGTTTTTTCATACTATTTTTCGGTGTAAACATAACAGCCTTAGCCTGTTACAGCGAAATGGCTTTGCCTTAAAAAATGGCTTAAAGCCATTTTCGGTAATATTTTTTGTAGTGTTTTTGTGCATAGAAATTTTTCCTTCTTAATTAAGTTATTCATAGGATAAGATGTTATAAGAAAGTAGTGAGGGTTTGTAAGAAATGTGTGAAGAGGGGGGCTGTTGTCCGCTAAAAGATTGTCGGGTTCTTATATCCACCTTTCGGTGGCTTCATGAACTCAACCTACTTTTTTATAATTGACAAACTGTTCGATATATTTGTTCTTAGATTATGAAAAGTAATTTAACAAAGGTGAGGTTTATCTCATCCCACCGCAAGCGGGCTTGTTGATAAAGTCCAATCTGTCTTTCAAGACCCTTCGACTCCGCTCAGGGTGACAGATCGGAAGAGCGTCGTGTAGGGAAAGAGTGTAGATCTCGGTGGTCGCCGTATCATTAAAAAAAAAAGAAACAAAAAGAAAAAAAAAAAAAAACAACAAACGAAAAAAAATATCCAGAACAACTAAAAGACAGTATAT
>CAJVYT010000145.1 GCA_913009765.1 uncultured candidate division Zixibacteria bacterium | reverse complement strand
AAGTTGAATCATAACGTGCTGTGAGTTTGTTATTCTGTTTTTTTTTTTAATGATACGGCGACCACCGAGATCTACACTCTTTCCCTACACGACGCTCTTCCGATCTTTTTAACGTTACTTTCGGAATTAAAACATCCCAATGATAATCCTGAGCAGGGTTCGTTTGGGACTCAATTTGCTTATGATAATAAGTATTTTCTCCGTGGGGGATATAAAATAAATTATGATGAAGAAGGATTAGCCTTTGGCGGCGGTCTTAAGACAAATTTGGGGGAAGAATCAAATCTGTTTATTGACTATGCCTGGCAGGATTTTGGAAGATTATCCTCTACACAGCGTTTTTCCATTGGATTTACGTTTTAAACAGAAAATATAGATATATTAAAAACCCCTTAGAAAAGGGGTTTTTTTTAAGCTCTTTTTATATTATACTGTATAACTCATAAAGTAATAATAATTGAATCTATTGGAGTTTGGAATGATTAAAAACTTATATGTTTCATTACTGATTATAGCAATAATTCTACCTTCAGCAATGCTTAAAGCTGAATCAAATGTAGGTACCTTAGCCGGATATTTTGATCTTATTGTGTCGGGAAATATTGAATCTGCCTATTATCTTTGGACAGCCGAATGTCGCGAGAGAGCCTCAAGGTTTGGTATTGAATATGAAAATATCCCCCTAAAAATAGATTGTTATTCGCCGGTTGTAAAAGATATAGAAACCATGCGTAATCATTTGCAGCCTCCGGTAAAAAGATCTTCAAAATTACCAAGAGGATTTTCTACACTTAAATATTCTGCATTAGTAAAAGGTGAATTGACTGAATATACATATTATATGAGAAATGTTGATAATTATTTCTGGCTGACTTTTCCGCAGGAATATTATGCTGCCGGTTGGGCAACAAAACAGACAAAATATTTTAATATCAGATATGACAGTTCTTTAGAAAACAGTTTAAATGAAATCAATTTAGCTGCAGCAGATAATTTTATTGAGTCAATGGCAAAGAAATTACAACTTTCAAATGATGACTTGAAAATGATTGCTGAAAAGAAAATTGAATATATCTATTGTGAGTCTGACAGCCAAGTGAAAGAAATAACAGGTCATTTGGTAAAAGGTACGTATGATATGCCGTCAAATGATATTATCTCTGCTTTTTTCCCACATTATCACGAGATAGTTCATCTGTTAGTAAATATAAAACTACGTAAATTACCACTCTACACGTTACCGTTGATGCGTGAGGGGATAGCAGTAGACTTAGGTGGGCGATGGGGGAAAGCACCGAAGACTTTGGCAGTTATAGGTGAATATCTTCTTGCTGAAGATATCGTTTCCTTAGATTCTATTATAACTTTTTCTGATTTTAACAAAGTAGCTACCTCAAATATTGCATATTCAGTTGCCGGATTATTCTCCGGCTATTTGATTGATAGGTTAGGAATCGATTCGTATTTTAAATTATATAGAGAACTTAGCGGTGATTTTAAAACACTGTTATTTTTATCTGCTGATGATATAAAACAGAAATTTGTAGCAAGTGTCAAACTGAAAAACTGGGATGACCTACAAACTGATTTTCGCAGTTACCTTGATGATGTTTTGAAAAATGCTCAATTAACGCCTGGGATTAATGATGCCAAAAAAGAGATTTATAATGCTAATGGAATCATTATAAGAGAAGATAAGAAGTTCTATACTTTTGAAATCAGTGCTCAAGAAAAAGATACTGTTGCCGGTAATATTTTATTTGATAAAGAGCAGTCTTTAGCTGGAAAGAGTTCATCGTTGTTTAATGAACAATATAAGCTCGAAAAAGAATTTTTGGGTTATCGATTTGGTATTCGGTATGACCGCAATGAAGTTGGTGTCTATGATTATGCCTCTAATCTTCTTATCGCTAAATATATTTGGAGTTTAAATCCATCAGATAAATATTTTGATGATACAAAACATAAATTATTTTTCAAGGTCAAGAAGAATGTATTACCTATGAAGTTGAATAAGAAAACGGATTTTTCACTGTTACAAAATTAGTAGAAGAGCTTACATGGATCTGTTGATGCTCGTTTTATTAACGGCAGTAGTTGTAAATATTATTATTACGACAATACTGCTGTTGCGTGCTAAGAAAAATAAATCAGAAGATACATCTTCTACAATCCTTTCTGAATTAAAGACTGAGCTGACAAAACAGCAATTAGAAGGTTTGATAACTTTAAAAGATTCTGTTGAAAAAGCAAATCAGACTCTTTATAATAGATTAGCAGAGGGTAATGCTGCTATTGATAAGCGTCTTGCTGTTGTAAATGATATAGAAAACAAACTGGGGCAGCTTTCAACTCAAACACAAAATCTTGAAACTATCGGCAAAAATATTCAGTCACTTTCAGATATCTTGAAGCCTCCTAAAATGAGAGGGCAGTTTGGTGAAATTCTGCTTGAAAATTTATTACGTGAAATTTTACCTGATGTTCTATTAGAATTTCAGTATAGTTTTAAAAATAATGTTCGGGTTGATGCTGTTGTAAAATTAAATGAACGGTTGATTCCAATAGATTCTAAATTTCCTCTTGAGTCATATAATCGGCTTATTGCTGTCTCCGATGAACAGGGAAAAATAAAAGCTGAAAAAGAATTTGCTCAAGCAGTAAAAAAACATATTGATGCTATCAGCGAAAAGTATATCTGTCCCGATGAA
Source organism: uncultured candidate division Zixibacteria bacterium (assembly GCA_913009765.1). The sequence goes on along the minus strand of CAJVYT010000145.1, from coordinate 6,951 downwards.
AACTCTACTGAATTTGCGTTGATGTATCTTCCGGCTGAGGCAATTTACAACCAACTCCTTACACATGAACAAGAGCAGCTGTTTAAATATGCCTTAATGAAAAAAGTAATTCCAAGTTCACCGGGGCATTTGTATGGATTTTTAGCATCTATTTCAGCTATTTATAGGGAAGCCGGAATTTCTGCAGGAAGCAGAAAATTTTCTGAATTGCTCAATGCTCTCCATGAAAATGTTTCAAAACTAAACGATTTACAGGAAAGAGCTGCCGGTTCACTGCGGTCAGCTGTAAAAAATGTCGATAAAGTAAGTGAACGTTTAACAACGATGCAAAACCTATTGCAAGATTTTGTAGATATGAAGTAATAGAGTACATTTGTAAGATAGATAAATTTGGAGTTTTGAATATGAGTTTTAGAGAATACGATTTAATTGTAATCGGCTCAGGACCTGCCGGAGAAAAAGCAGCTATTGAGGCTGCTCGATTGCGAAAGACGACTGCGATTATTGAAAGACATTCTGTGCAAGGCGGTGTTTGTATTCATACCGGTACAATTCCCTCTAAGACTCTTCGAGAAACAGTTTTGTATATCTCGGGTTTACGCCAACGTTCTGTGTATGGGTTGGTCGGGGGAGTAAAATCTGATATCTCTGTTAAAGAACTGATGTATCGTAAAGATCAAGTAATTCAGCAGGAGATTGATGTTATACAGCAGAATATGGCAAGGTACCGTATTGAAGTTATTAAAGGAGTCGGGATGATTTCTGACCCAAACACAGTCGTTGTGTCTGATGCTGATAACAACACATCGGTTCTCAAAGGAAAAGTAATTATCATTTCAACCGGAACCCATCCGTACCATCCCCCACGATTAAATTTTGATGATCATTATGTGTATGATGGTGAAACTATTTTAAATCTTGATACGATTCCCCGTTCTATGACAATTGTTGGCGGGGGAGTTATTGGTTGTGAATACGCCTCAATTTTTGCCCATATAGGTACCAAAGTTACAATAATTGACAGCCGAGAAAGGTTACTTTCTTTTTTAGACAATGAAATTGCCGATGCTTTAATTTATCTTATGAGAAAATACCGTATCAATCTTATTCTTGGTGATGGTGACAAAGAGCATCAAATTGAAAATGATCAGGTTGTTACAATTACGCATAGCGGTCGCAAAATAGTTTCAGACCGTCTGTTGTTTGCTGCCGGGAGAAGCGGTAATACTGATAACTTGGGATTGGAAAATCTTGGAATTGAAGTTGATGAACGGGGTTTGATTAAAGTTGACGATATGTATCGCACAAATGTTGGAAATATTTATGCCGTCGGCGATGTTATTGGGTTTCCGTCATTGGCATCATCGTCAATGGATCAAGGACGACTTGCCGCTATTCATGCTTTTAAACAAAATGATACTTCTTGTATCAATAATCTACTTCCGATAGGTATTTACACAATACCGGAGGTTTCAATGGTTGGTGATACCGAAGAATCGCTCAGTAAACAAAATCAGGAATATGAAATTGGTATTGCCAGATATTTTGAACTAGCTCGCGGACAAATTATTAATGATCATGACGGTATGCTTAAACTTATCTTTGAGCCTAAATCACGGAGGATATTAGGTGTACATATTGTAGGTGAAAGAGCAACCGAGCTTATTCATATCGGTCAGGCAGTGATGACATTCGGCGGAACATTAGATTATTTTATGGAAACAGTGTTAAACTACCCAACGCTTTCAGAAGCATATAAAGTTGCTGCACTTGACGGATTTGCACGGATTGAAAATAGATTTTAAAAATTATTTTTCTTGCTCTAAAATCAGATTGTTTAATCGTTTTCTAATATCTGGTGTCTCGGGTTCATCGGGTGCTAATTTTATGAATTTTTTAAAATATTCAATAGCATGGGCAGGTTGTTTGTTTATTTCTGAAATAAATCCTCGTATCAAATATGCAAACGCTTGTGAAGGATCTTTACTAATAACTTCACGGGCTGTTGAATCAGCATTTTTTATATCTTTCAAGCGGTAATAGATAATTGCTAAATCAGTTTTAATATCATAATCATGTGGAAATATAGAAAGAGCATACAGTATTTTTTCTTTTGCTTTGGTATAGTTACCCATCTCACGATAATAGGCATAGTCAAGTTTAAGATATGGTTTTGCATAAGGACTAATCATCAAACAACTGTCTAATTCAGGACGGGCAAGATTAAATTGCTTTTGATTTATTTTAATAGATGCAATTTGAAAACGAGGTTCTCCCCAAAATGTATATTTTAATTTAAGCTCACGATACAGCTTTAATGCTTCGGGATACATTTTTGCATAATTAAATTCACCTGCGGCAGTAAGGTCTAAAAAATCTCTTGATATCTTAGGAAGATTTATATACCAATAGTTTGCTTTGTCTAATTTTTTCAAATAGAAATAGGAGTCCTGAAGAGCCGTTGAGCTTTCTATGTAAAATTGATTATTTTTCTCAAGGAAATCTTCAATTTGTTTTTCCGCTGTATCAATATGAATATAACTTGGAAGTATAACTAATGGAATGAAAAGGGAAAAAACGGCAGCATATTTTAAACTTGTTTCAAGATTTGAAATCAATAGAACAAACAATATTGTAATTGGAACAAGATAGACAGCAAACATCGGTGCATCTAATATCATTGAATGGGTTGGTTCTAAAATAAAGAGAAGGGTGTTTGATGAGAGTATGACAAGAGTGACAAGTTGGAATCTATATGATGTGAGAATCTCTTTTGCCCGTTTGAAAAACAAAAACTTCACTATAATAATTTGAGGGATGAACAACAATAAGAGTTGAAGATAATCCCAGATATGTCTAAGCGACAGCAGATTATACCGAACTTGTATGTTTTGACCTTTTAAAAAGAGAATAGTCTTTGAGTATTCAAAATGCGATGATGTAATTATAAATACTGCAGCAGTTAATAGCAGATAAGATATAATACCGATTATAAATGCGATCTGTTTCTTTTTGATAAGTTTTTTAAAGGAGATAAACAGAAGTGCCGGAATCAACAATAATAAACTTATATGTATAAAGACTGAAAAGAGTGTTACTAGCCAAAGAATACCTAAAGTTTTAAATGATTTATTTTTTTCAAATCGTAATCCAACATAGATAAAGAAATAAATCAATGCTGCGATAAATGATGTGTTACCGATAAATCCAAAGTAAGAGAGTGTCTGAGGACCAAAGAAAATGATTAAAAAGATGAGAAATCGTTTTTTAGAATTCCCGTTTATTAACTTAGCAAGCAAGAGAGAGGCAATGAAAGAGAAAGCAGTGCCTAAATAAGAAAACACTTTCCAACTCATGACACCTGCTGTAGTGTCTTTTAAATTAAATAAAGAAAATATCTTATAAAAGAGTGAGACAAGATACACTGTACCGTATTCGTAAAACCGAAATATGATTTTGTCAACTTGTGCTATTTGATTTATTTTATAGTTTCCTCCGCCATAGAGAAATGAATCAAACTGAAAGAGAAAAAATATAAGAAAGAAAAAAACAAACAGAATAATTTGTTTTGTTCGGGTTTCGACTATTGATTCAACTAACTGATATTTATTTTGCAAAAGATAAAAAAGAGATAAGCAGACAATAACAGGAACAGCATAATACCAAATAGGGATATAAAACAAATGCGTAAATGACCAATTAGCATCTATTAAAAAAGCACCAAGTATTCTTATTACAAGAAATAGAAAAAATGTAATTCCAATAGAATATGTTATTTGTTTGTCATTATCAGGTGTCATCATAAATACTTAGAACTCTTGTCTGCCTTCTAAAGCTCTTGAAAGAGTTGCCGAGTCGGCATATTCTAAATCAGAACCAACCGGCAGACCTCTGGCAATTCGACTTATTTTTAATCCAAGAGGTTTTAATAAACCTGCCAAGTAAATAGCAGTTGCTTCACCCTCGACATTGGGGTTTGTCGCAATAATAATTTCTTTTACATCACCATTATGGATACGTTCTAAAAGTTCCGCAATTTTCAAATCATCAGGTCCGATACCGTCAAGGGGAGAAAGTTTGCCGCCCAAAATATGAAACATGCCGTTAAAACTTTCCGCTTTGTCAATAGCGGCAGCATCGGGGGTTTCTTCAACAACACAGATAATGTCTCGTGACCGTTTTGGGTCAGAACAAATCTGGCAGGGGTCCATCTCGGATATATTATTGCACTCAGAACAGAAACCTACTTTTTCTTTTACTTCCCGAATTGTGTCGGCAAGCTCAAAAGCATCCTCTTTGGTCAGTTTTAAAATATGAAAGGCTAATCGGTTGGCTGATTTTCTACCGATACCGGGAAGCCGTGCTAAACGATTAGCGAGTCTTTCGACAGAATTTGCTGATTTAAACATGTATACAAATTTCTTTTCTTAAAAAGGTAGGTTCATCCCGGGTAAATTCATCCCGCCGGTTATTTGTGACATATTTTCAGCCTGAATTTCTCCGGCTTTTTCTTTTGCCTGATTTATAGCAGCCACGATTAAGTCCTGAAGCATTTCTACATCGTCTTTGTCGACAACTTCAGGGTCGAGTTTGATTGACAGAATATCCTGCTTGCCGTTGACAACAACAGTTACCATACCGCCGCCTGAGGATGCTTCAATCTCCATTTCTTCAAGTTCTGCCTGCATCTTTTCCATCTTTGCCTGCATTTGCTGAACCTGCTTCATCATATTGCCCATTCCACCGCCTTTAGCCATACTGCTGCTCCTTTACAGAGACTTCTCAAAATTTGAGAAAAAGTCTTTTAATTTCTAAGTTGTTATGTAACTATGTTACTTGTTTTATGCCAACTATTTTACCGTCAACTTTTTTTAGTAAGCTTTGTATTCGTTCTGAGTTGGCTACTATTTCGTTTAATCTGTTTTTCGGCTCGTTTTGTTCTTCTGATGTTTGAACGGCAGCAGAAGAGTTTTTATCCACGCAGAATCTTATACGAAGATTCGCCTGAAAATATTCACGTAATGTTTCTGTTATTATATTAAAATTATCAGTTTTTTCAACTATTTGTTTTGAGTTTTCACACGATGACGGATAGGTGAATATAATTGTATTGTCTGAGACTTCAGTAAGTTGCACCAAACCAAGCTGTGATGCCAGCATCGGGCGTTTTTTATTAAATGTCGATAAAAACTTTTTCCAGCTTGTCTGCAGGGTCGGTAAACTTACTCTGTTTGTGAATTCTTGTTGAGTTGGTGCTGAATCTGATTGTTTTGGCAGTTCTGTGTGGGAATTCAAAGAGGGAGAAACTTGCTGTTCGCTGTTTTTTACAAATGTTACTTTTGTCTGGCTGTTAAAACTCTTTTTTTTTTCACTTGAAGAAAAACCTGCCGTTGTTTGTACGGGGTTTTTCTTTAGATAGGCGAGGACTTCTTCAAATTTTACTGTTGATTCTATTTCTGCCATTTTTACTGCATTCATTTCTAAAATCAGACGTTCATCTAACCCAGGAAATTTAAGGTCGTTGTTCATGTCGGCACCGATTTTCATCAGGCGGATAATATCACCTACCGAATAAAAATCAGTCTGTTTGAGATAGTCTTTTAAATCGTCACTGCTGATATTTAAAAGTTCTGATGCTGATTGGTCAGTAGCCAAAACCAGCAAAACTCGTAAATGTTCCATTAGTTCAGCAACAAAATCTTTGGAATCAACGCCATTTTCAAAAATTGTTTTAATTATTTTGAGAGTTGTCAGTTTATCTTTATCTGCGATACTGTTTGTGAAGTCAAATAGTAATTGTTTGTCAACCAATCCGAGAGCTTCGACAACATTTTCTTCAGTGACAGCACCATCGGCAAAGGCTGCAATTTGGTCTAAGAGCGAGAGGGAATCACGTACCGAACCGTTTGCTTTGCGGGCGACCAATCTGAGGGCGGGTTCTGAAATATCTAATTTTTCGGAGTCTGCTATTTTTTTGAGATGCATTGCCAAATCATCAATAGAAACCAGTTTAAAATCAAACCGCTGGGTTCGTGATAAAATTGTCTCGGGTACTTTGAGAGGTTCTGTTGTTGCGAATATAAACATGACATGAGGAGGAGGTTCTTCCAAAGTTTTCAACAGAGCATCAAATGCCGATGCCGACAGACGGTGGACTTCATCGATAATATAAATTCGTTTATGTCCAGAGGTTGGCATATATCGTACATTTTCCCGAATAGTACGGATATCATCAACGCCGGTGTTGGAGGCTGCATCGATTTCTAAGACATCTAAAGAGACACCTTTTGTGATTTCTATACAGGCAGGACATTTACCGCACGGGTTCGGAGTCGGACCCTCGGCACAGTTGACAGCTTTGGCTAAGATTCGGGCGGTGGTCGTTTTTCCTGTACCTCGCGGACCGCAGAACAAATATCCCTGTCCAATACGGTCGTTTTTGATACCGTTTTGAAGGGTTTTGGTTACATGTTCTTGTGCCACAACGTCGTCGAACGACATTGGGCGGTATTTTCGGGCGAATACGATATAGCTCATAGACTTTTAATATAGTAAAAAAAGGGAGAGAGGGAAATCACTATTTTACTAAATGTGATTGAATAATGTGAGGTTTGGTGGTATGCTTATAGAATAAGAAAATTAAATTTATAAGGAGATTATAGTGAGTAATTATTGGGCATTTAGAACAGATTCTAAAAATAGAGATTATTTCTATTCTGAATTAAAAGAGGGAAGATTAAGACAAGGATGGGGTTATGTAGATAGCCAAGACTTAGATATTATTCGGAATTATAACAAGTTAGGTAAAGTTTTAAGTGAAGATCATAGTGGACTTCCCCCGCAAAAACGGATACGGAGTTAAGTATGTTATGTCATCATTTCAAATTGAGCCGGACTTTTGTATCCTAAGCTCGAATGACGACGGTTACGGTTATAAAACAATTCAATATA
>CAJVYT010000144.1 GCA_913009765.1 uncultured candidate division Zixibacteria bacterium | reverse complement strand
CATTGGATATGCTTATTGCCGCCAATGCCAAAGCCCTTGATGCCATTTTGGTTACAAATAATGAACGAGAGTTTCGCAGAGTTGATGGTTTAGTTGTTGAGAATTGGGTAACTTAGGACGGGATGTTAGCGTCTCAAAAATAGTCCACCTACGAAGTGGAACAAAGGTAAGTCATTACTAATTGAAGTTCCATAATGAGACCACTGCACAATTCAATGCCTTCAAAGCTTTTCCACTAAATTCTTTATTATTTTGTCAATGGAACTTATATAAATCTCTTTTATTCTCTTAAAAATTTCTTCCGATGTTTTTTCATCGTATATGTGAGAGCTTCTATTTCTATCGTCAAGTATATCCAGAACTATTTCATCATCATCTATTAATGCATATCTAAAGGCTTTCTTTATGCAATCTCTTGGAGAGTAACACTCCACTTTATTGTATTCGAGAACTATTTTTAAGATTTTCCATAATAGCTCAGCTGCAAATTCAAATCTCTGAATCACGCCATCTTTGTCTAAATCATCTTTAGCTATTTTAACTGCCTGATCAAGTCTGTTAAATGCCCTTTCAAGTTTTTTTATTGCAAGTTCAACTTCTACTTTTTTCATATATTGCAACCCCCGTATTTTCTATTAATTTTTGAAAATCTTTCTCAACTCTACCGGAAAAAATTATATCAACACTATAAATACCAGCCAGTTCATCTACCTTTTCTTTTAATTTTCTCTCTTCTCTATGAGATAAAGATTTGCTTTTATATATAAAAATATCTATATCATAAGCGGCTTTAGGCATCTTTTTCGCAAGGGAGCCAAATAAAATAATTTTTTCGGGCTCCACCTCTTTTATTAGTAACTTTTGTATCCTATCTATCTTTTCCCTTAATCTCTTATTCATACGTAAAATGTTGGGGGTCGTCATAGGGGCCGTGTCTTCACATTTCACTTTTGTTCCTTTTCTTCTTCCGTAGTTTTTGCAAAACTCAAGTTCTTGTTTAAATCAATCATTTAATTACCAATTCATTAAAACTAACATTATTTTCCACAACTTTCATTATAGAACATTCTTCACTATTCGTTCAAATTCCTGATAGGTAACAATGGATATGCCCTTATATGGATTTAAAACAAGCAAATCTTCATCTCCTGTCACTATGATACCGGCTTTACCTTTTAAGGCTGTTTCCAGAATAAAATTATCTTTTTTGTCTCTACAGTCAGAAATTGTATGCCCTACAATAACTGTCTCGGAAACTTTTCTGATAAGAAATAAGAGCTCTTTAATATCTTCTGCATCAAAATATTTGTGAAATTTCGGTCTTTCTATAACTGAAATAATCTCTTGAAGCTGCTCATCAGAAATAATAACTTTAACTTTTTTATTTAAATATTTTTCCAAACCCAAAAGAGCTTTGCCTATAAGAAAACTTATCCAAACATTTGTATCTATTACTACTTTCAGATATATCTCTTTTTTCTTTCTTGTTCTACTTCTTTTGTAATATCTTCAATTGTTAAAGGAATATTTTTCTTTTTATTTATAAAATCTGCAAAACGTTTTTCTAAAGTTAGCCCATCTAAATATCTTGCAAGCTCTTTTTTTTCTTCGATATCCATTTCATATATTAAATCTTTAATTTGATCTATATCCATTTTGATTAAATTCGACATAGACGGCACCTCCTCCTTAATTACTACGGGACAGCATTGGGGTCGAAATTAGTATATCGTTTTATGAGATAGACTGCAAGTTTTTTGTATATATTATCCGACTGTTTTTTAACTATCACAATCACAATCAAGGGGTCAGCCAGCTTGATCTTTCCTAATTACGCATAATACATATAATTATGTAAAATTCAAGTATAATATCGATATTCTGTAGACTATAGACCCCGCTTCGCTTGACAAAGATTTATTATCGGCATATAAGCGTAATATGGATAAAATAGATTGTTCCCAAAGCGCTGCGCGCTTCGGGAACGCCCGAGTCGAGCTGAACGAACGGATAAAAAAATGATCTTGGGGTCAGGTCTTGGATTGTGAATTTATTCATCCCTCAGTCTCCTTTTTTAACAATTTCTTCAACAGCTCCCGGGAATTCTATTCTTAAGGGTCTAGACATAAAAGTAGCATAACTCAATATAATTCAAGAATCAAGACCTGACCCCTGTTGCTTGTTGACATAGAATCGATTATCGACATAATAAACGAACACAATCAATATAGAAAGAGGGTTACACTATGCATGATGAAACGGATGACGAAATAGATCTTCTTGAGTTATGGCAAGTTATATGGCGGCACAGAAAGTTTGTTCTTTCTTTCACAATAGGAGTAGTCGTAATTGCGGTGATCTGGTCACTTGCTATGACCAATATCTACAGAAGCAAAACGGTTATAATTCCATCCGGTCAAAGCGCTTCCCGGCTTGGTTCTTTGGCATCGCTTGCAGGCATTTCGTCTCCTATAAGCGCAAGTGCAACCGAAATATTAGCACTTCTAAAATCTGATATTCTCAAAAAAGAGGTCATAGAAAAGTATCATCTTTTGCCGATACTATTTTATAAAAGTTGGGATAAGAAAAAAAATCGATGGAAGAAACCATCGGAATTTTCTGTTTTTATAGCAAAGATTCGTTCTAAATTTGGGAATAACTCTAATAGTAATGCAAGGCATATTAAGCTGACCCCTGATATGGATGCTGGTATGAAAGCTCTCGGTGGCATATTCGATGTTAACGTGAATAAAAAGCTGGGCATCATCGATATGAGCATAGAATATCCGAATCCTGACACGGCAGACAGACTATTAAACGATATAATTACTACACTTAAGAATCATATGACTGCTGAAGCAATTCGTATAGCAAAAAAGAAGAGTAGCATTTTAAAAAGAGAACTGCTCAAAACATCCGATCCAACGATTCAACAGGCATTATACAGATTGATTGTCAAACAGATGGCAAGAATCACCACCGCAAAAGTAAGTGAAAACTTTGCATTTAAAGTTATTGACCCGCCTTATTCGCCGGACAAGAAATATAAACCAAAGAGAAAGTTGATTGTAATCCTTGCATTTATTACGTCTTTGATATTTAGTATCTTCCTGGTGTTTTTTATCGAATCCGTCAAGAATGCTAAAAAAAGAAGAGCGGATAATTCTGCCGATACAATTAGCGTGAATAACGAAGAACTAACGAAAAGGGAGAAAAAATAATGAAGATAATTTCCGGAATATTTTTTGCTGCTGCAATCATACTATTTTCCGGTGCTATGCAGGCTCAAGATGCATGGTCGGACAGCTCTAATACTAATACCGGCATTACTACGGAACTTCCTCAGAATATGTTACCGGGAGTAATTAACGCTGCAAAAAACGCTGTGAAAAATTTGACACCATCAGAGCGGGCAACTATAAAGCAGCAGATACAATCAAGCGGAGGTATAACCCCTTCTATTATTAATAAGGCTCAAACTGAAATAAAAGTTAATAAAAGTGGAAACATAGGAAATAAAACGCTAAGTCCCAAAATGCTGCAGATAAATTCAACAAGGCGGAAGAAAAATACCAATATTCGCTCTGTTTATCAACAAAACCTACATGCAAGAGCGGGGGTACTTACTGCCGGCGAGAATCTAAAGCCGTTCGGTTATAAGCTTTTTCAAAGAAGGTTTATCAAACCGCTTCTAGCTCAACCTGTTTCGAACGACTACGTGATAGGACCGGGCGATGTGATTAAGGCACTTTTGTGGGGAAGAATCAATACCCAATATACGATGAAGGTTGGGCAAGACGGTAGAATACTTTTCCCGCAGATCGGGCCTTTAACTGTTGCCGGCATGAGTTACGGCAAGATGAAAGCTTTTCTGACGAGTCAGGCAAAGCGGATTACGGGGACAAATGTTGCCGTTACGCTTGGCAGACTACGCCAGATTCAGGTGTTTGTTCTGGGTGCGGTGAGAAATCCGGGTTCTGAGAATCTTACAGCTATGTCAACTATGCTTGATGCACTTATGGCAGCAGGCGGACCGAACGGCAGAGGAAGCGTCAGAAATATAGAACTAAAAAGAAAAGGGGCATCTACAAAGAGACTGGACCTATATAATCTTCTGATGAAAGGCGATAAAAGTAATGATTTGATACTTCGTAACGGTGATATTGTCTTTGTTCCATTAGCCGGCCCGCTCGTGGGGATTGTGGGCGATGTAAAAAGACCTGCGATATACGAATTGAAAGGCAAAATGAGATTGAAATCGGTTATAGCACTTGCCGGCGGACTTCTGCCGTCAAGTTATAAAAGTAAAATAACGCTTCAACGATTTATTAAACACACTGTGCGTAAAATATTTGAAGGCTCTATAAATAATAAAGCCTTTATGTCTCAGTATATCAAAGACGGCGATCTAATATCTATTAAGCATGTTATGCCGTTTCCTTATAATTCGGTAATGATGACCGGATACACGCACTATAACGGTCTTTATCAATATAAAAATAGAATGAAATTGTCTTATATTTTAAAGCTTGATATGTTCTCCAAGGATTCAAATATGAAATTCGGACTTATATCAAGACAATTTCCTCCCGGATCCGATCCGAAATATATAACATTTGCGCCTGGCGATATTTTGTCCGGAAAAGAGGATGTTTTGCTTGATCCAACTGATAAAATAATATTATATAAATTTGGAGAACCTCGGTCTATTAATTTTAATATGGTTAAGAATGCCTTTTTAGTCTCCGGAACGATAAAATATCCCGGAGTTTATGCATTCAGAAAAGGGATGAAGCTGTCTGATATTGTCGATAGAAAGCAGATGCTGATTGATACAAATATACATTTCGGGGTTATCAAGCGGCAGATAAAAGCAGGCACTCCTCCGATATACATAACATTTATTCCAAATAATGTTATACAGCACAAATCCGATATACAGATAGATCCGGGAGACAGCATCACATTTTATCCTCAAAACTTTAAAAGTATCAACTTTAATAGAATAAAAGATGCCTTTTTAGTCTCCGGAACGATAAAATATCCCGGAGTTTATGCATTCAGAAAAGGAATGAAGCTGTCTGATGTTGTCAACCTTAATATGATGCTTATAAATACCAACAGAAATTATGCAGAAATAGACAGGAGAAACCCTAAAACACTCGCAACAAGCAATATTATAAAGTTTTCACCGTCTGATATTGTAAGTCATCGCTCCAATATAGCTCTGCACAAGCTTGATGTTATACACTTTTACCCTAAATATGTGTATGCTCCCATAAAAGTTTCAGGTGCTGTAAAAAAATCGTTATATATTCCGTATCATAGCGGGATAAGACTTTCCGAAGCATTGTCGCCCGTTACATTTACAAAAGATATAAAGAACCTGAAAGTGATCATATTCAGACAGGCAAGTCGTTCAAGGAACCAGGCAAATCTACAGAAAGCATCAGGGATTAAACTTGTTTCAAAATCTCAGAATCAACTCATAAAACAAAGTATAGCTTCTATATTCCTTTATAATCTATTTATTCAAAAGAATAAAGCCTACGATATATTGCTTAATCCGGGTGATACACTTGTCGTAAAAAAGGTATCTCCCGATGAAATGGTAGAGAAAGTATCCGTCACAGGTTATATGAAAAGGCCTATGATATATAAAATCAATGGAACTACCGATTTATATGATGTCTTGCATGCCGCAGGAGGGTTTAGAAAAAATGCATACCCGAATGGAATCATCATACTCAGAAAATCTGTTGCAAAAATGCAGAGAAAGAAGGTTGCAATAGCAATATTGCAGATGAAACAAACTATTGCAAAAGAAGAGGCCGGAGTCATGCAGGCGGATTTGACTCCCGATGAACTAAGGGCAAAACAGGCTGCGTTTAAGGCAAAAAGAGTGCTGCTGGGAGAGATGGAAAAATCGCAGGTAACGGGCAGAATCTCAGGTATAACTCTTCCTGAAGATCTGAATAAACTGAAGAATTCCCCATTTAATATTCTGCTTGAAAACGGTGATAAAATATATATTCCTCACAAGCCGTCAAGTGTTCTTGTATTTGGAGAAGTTTATAACCCAAGCTCGCTTTTGTATATAAAAGGTATGACTGTCAGAGATTATCTTGATACCGCAGGCGGACTGACAAAAGATGCCGATAAAGCCAACATCTTTGTCATAAAAGCCAATGGAGCAGTCGCATCATCATCAAACCTGCATCATGGAAGCAGCTGGAATGGAAGAAACCTGCCTGAATGGGGCAAACCTGATGTTTATAGCACAAATATTCTTGATATGAAGTTAAAACGAGGTGATGCAATTATTGTTCCTGTAAAAATTAATGTACCTACTATGTGGAGACCACTTATAAGGGATGTTATGCAGATAATTTATCAGGGAGCGATAACAATATATACTATTACTAAGCTATAATGCATAATTCAAATATAGAGGTATTCTGCATTGCCTGAAATAACTTTTTTGTCATTACGAGTGTGTACGCTGCAATCTACAGCGGTTGATGTTTAACGAGATTGTTTCGTCACTTCTCACAATGACTGCTGCGAACAATTTATGAGTGCACTGTATAGAAAAAAAATTATTATACCCTTAAAAAAAGCTGCGGCACTTGCTCTGGTAATTATTTTATCGGCAATGAATTCTTACGGTGGAGAACTGCCGCTGTATTTGAGCTATTCATCCGATTTTCCTGCTTCTATGATTATTCCAAAGGGAAGGCTTGAGCTCAATATCAACTATGGAAAGGTTAATAGCGCCATTGATGTGCTTAAAATAAGAAAGCAGGAACTAAAATCCATTTCCAGCAAGCAGAAAACAGCTTCGCTCGGCAACTATGATCATATAGGAATCAATATTAACTATGGATTGTCGTATCATTCTATGATACATGCAAAATACTTATATCGATTGATAGATTATGGAAGCGAAAAGCTTAAAGTATCCTCTTATGAAATTTCACTGCGAAAATCCTTTGGATCAGTAGTGGCGTTAGATTTTGGAATCAAAGGTGATGTGGGCCAAAACCAGAGATTTAATAAAATAAATGATATAAATTATTATCTGCACAAGTTCAGAAGCGATGTTTCCATAGATGTAGATCCTTCATATGTATGGTTTATTAAAAACTATCCCGATATGATCGTGAAATATGGAGTGCCGAGAACTGAAGATCCTAATTTTAGTATAAAAGATATGAGCGACACAACCGGATTTATAAGACTTACCGTAGGCAAGGCTTTTGAAATAGTTTATCCTAATCTCTTCCTTGAATACGGCCGCACTAAAATAGATACGGAAGTAGATACTAATCTTAAGGATATGATTCCTGCAGGATTTCAGAGCAAACTGCCTGAATTGCCTATCAATCTATCGAGAAATGAATCCTATCTCAAGGCAGGCTTATCCGTTTTCATCAGAACTCCATTTAAGACCTTTACTCATCTGCAATATAGCTATATAAGGCTTCAGCGGGGCAGCGGGCTCGGCTATATAAATTACAATCATATAATTAGCGGCAGTATCGGCTATTTTATAAGTAAGAATATCATTCTGAGCACAAGTTTGTTATACTTGCACAGGCAATTCAATGGTGTTGTTCCTTTTATGTATAATAAATATTCGCAGACAACCTTTGATCATAGATATGGATGGGCAGGCATGGGCTTGACATTCTTATGGAGGTGATTATTGTGGATACAAAGTTGTGTAACGAAACAAAATGCAATCGCTTGTCGTTGAGAGGCTGTGATAGTGATCAATTAAAAAATTCCAGACTTACAGACGCTGTAATAGCCGTTAAATGTTGCATTGCATAAATTTTTTATGCTTTATGATGTGCGAGCAGGCGGAATAAATGGAGGTGTCGTATGAAATTAAGGTCAATTCTGGCAGGTGTGTTTTTAATTGGTTTGTCTACGCTGCTGTATGGATGCGGCGGAGGCGGAGGCGGCGCTCCGGCACCATCGAATGTATCAATAAACGGCGGGAACGTCATTGATGGATATCTAAGCGGCGCCTTTGTGTTTGCGGACTGCAACGGCAATAAAAAGTTTGATAGCGGCGAACCGCACGGTATCACTGATTCTGATGGAAATATCGGGGAAATTACTGTTCCGGTTAGTTGCAAGGACGCAAATTTGATAGCTACAGGCGGCACAGATATAGCCACAGGTCTTCCTTTTTATGGGGTTCTTATGGCAAAAGCCGGTTCAAAAAATATAACTCCCCTGACAACACTGGTGACAGTTAATCCTGCCTTTGCAGCCAAGCTGAAATTGGCAGGTATTACTGATCCCGGTGCAGATTATATTTCATCTCCTAATAGTTCAGCTGCGGGGATCGCACAAGCTGTAGGTGCAACCTTAAGCGTTATAGGAAAAGCTACAAAAGTTAGCAATACGAGCAGTTTTTATGGTGTTGTCGAAAAGATTGCAGATAGTTTAAATGGTAACGATGTAGATATATCAGATACTTCTTCTTTTGCATCAGCTGTTGCAGCAGGAGCTAAAGATGCGGTTAACGAACTGAAATCGGACCCGAATGCAACTATTGCTAATGTTGATACATCATCTTTTGAGGACAGCATCAATAAATTGGCAGCTGCGGTTAAAGATGCAGGAGGAGATGCTTCTAAAGTTAAAGCCGCTACTGATGATGCAGATAGTTCGGCGGCGTCAGTTATCACAGCGTTTACTATTACGCCTGAGAATCTTGCTTTTGCCGGCCAGTCAACCACAGTTACCGATGGCTCATTCTCTTTACCGAATATAACAACCGGTGACGTTGATATCAGCAAAGAATTAAAAATCGGCGTATCTACAAATAGCTCTGCTTTTTCATCATGGAGCGAAAAAACATATAGCAATGTGTCTTTGACTGCTGTAGTAACCGATAGTAATTCCACAAGAAGAGCTACCGTGAGGCTGTATCCTATAAATATTGTTGTAGACGTAAGTGGTACGATCAGCAGCGTAACCGTTCCTGCAGATGCCGAACTTACTGTGTCGGGTACTGATTCCAAAGGCAACCCGGTTTCACCGGTAGTGATAGTGAATAAGATAGCTAACAGCACAATGGATGGGACAATTGGGACCGATTGTCCGGCAGGCGGCAGCAATTGTTTTTCTTTTGATCTTGGTGTAGTAGAAAATAAAATTCAAGCACAAGTCCCTGCAAGCAATCCACTTTATCAGATTGGTTCTGCCGGAGATTATGAACTGACTATAAGAGCGGAAGGTCTTCCGATGGATGCCATAACGGGAAATATTAAAGTACAGTAAATTTAATGTCCCTTTCGGGGATGATTGTTGCTAAGCGACTTTATAGACTTGGAGCAGAAAATGTGCCGGTTATGTAAATACCAATATCTTGGTTTTCTCGGTTTCATTTTCTGCTGCTTTCATTATAAGGAGTTAAATGCAATCTCCCGATACTGGAGGGCTTCAAGCAGATCGTTTTCTTTTATCTCATTATGAGACCACTGCACAGTAAGCATATCCACAGAAGTCAAAGAAAGGGTGAGATTTAGAAATTAAAATTTGATGGACTAACCGGTTAGTTTGAGAATTTTAATTTCCTGAAGATTGCCCTTTATTTGACTTCCCTGCGGGCTTTATGAGGTTTCCCATATACTTCGTTAAACTTCTTTGAATTAACCCGTTAGTCCTTCA
>CAJVYT010000143.1 GCA_913009765.1 uncultured candidate division Zixibacteria bacterium | reverse complement strand
TGATAGTAGTTTCTGATGTTCTTGTTCTTTTATTTGTGTTTTTGTTTTTTTTGTTTTTATATCATTGTTTTTTTTTTTTTTTTTTTTTTTTTCAAGCAGAAGACGGCATACGAGATATATCAGTGTGACTGGAGTTCAGACGTGTGCTCTTCCGATCTGGATTCTGAAAAACCTTTGGAATATTTGCTGAAACACCCAGAGTTTGCTGAGAGTGATATTAAGCGGGGTTGACGAGACTCGAACTCGCGACCTCCTGCGTGACAGGCAGGCGTTCTAACCAACTGAACTACAACCCCGAAGAATATTATCTATTTCGGTTATTTACTTGATCTCTTTACAAGAATATAAATAGGCAGTATAGGATTCGAACCTATGACCCCCTGCGTGTAAAGCAGGTGCTCTAACCAGCTGAGCTAACCACCCATTACAAGTATTTATTTCGATTACAAAGAACAATCTCTGTCGGATACACAAACAGAGAAATCAAGTATAATCAAAACCTGAAAAAAAGCAAGCAGATTGTAATTAAAATATTGCCATACATACTGAAATCATATACACTATAATTATAATAATTTGATGTGAATAGGTTTTTTTAAGCCTTATCACTAAATAAATTAAGGAAAATAATTATGAATATAGATCCAACCATTTTTAAAGCATACGATATAAGAGGCGTATATCCAACTCAAATTAACTCAGAAATAGCCTATAAAATAGGTTTTGCCTTAGCATCATATCTCAAACCGAAAACTATTGCTGTCGGAAGAGATATGAGGCTTTCATCTGATGAACTGGCTGAAAGTCTCATACATGGAATATCTGATTACGGCTGCGATGTTATTGACCTTGGACTCTGTTCTACCGACGGTATGTATTTTGCCGTTGGGAAAAATAACTATGATGGCGGAGTTATGATTACCGCATCTCATAATCCTAAAGAGTATAACGGATTTAAAATCTGTCGTCAGAAAGCTATGCCTTTGTCAGGGAACGAGGGCTTAAATGATATGCTAAAGTCTATTCAATCCGGTACAATGAATGGAAAAGCATCTGAAAAAGGTAATATTATTCGCAAAGATATTTCTGATGAGTATGCTGCTCATTGTCTCTCATTTATTGATCTTACAAAACTAAAACATTTTAAAGTAGTTATTGATACCGGCAATGGTATGGCAGGTGCCACTCTTCCACCGGTTTTAGAAAAACTGCCTCTTGATGTTGACAAGTTATTTTTTGAATTAGATGGAAGTTTTCCGAACCATCCTGCTTCACCGATTGAGCTTGAAAATCTCATGGATTTGCAAAAACGAATAGTCGAGACTAAAGCAGATTTTGGCGTTGCCTTTGACGGTGATGCTGATAGAATGTTTTTGATGGATAGAAATGGAAAACAAATTGGCGGCGATATGGTAACAGCTCTTGTTGCTAAGTCGCTACTATCAAAGAATTCTAATGAAACAATATTATATAATTTAATCTGTTCAAAAGCAGTTCCCGAACTTGTTGAAAAAATGGGTGGAAAATCTATTCGTACACGGGTTGGTCATGCTCTGATAAAACCTTTGATGAAAAAATATAATGCTGTTTTTGGCGGTGAACATTCCGGACATTTTTATTTTCGAGAAAATTGGTTTGCCGATTCAGGCTTAATTGCTTTTTTAGTTTGTTTAGAACTTCTTTCTGTGGAAAACAGACCGCTTGAAGAGTTGATCGCTGAAATTGACCCATACTACCGTTCCGGTGAAATAAACAGCAGAGTAGACTCTATTGATGAAAAACTGGATGCTGTCGCTCGTGCCTACCAAGACGGTACTCAGGACAGAGAAGATGGGTTAACCGTTCAGTTTGACAATTACTGGTTTAATTTGCGACCTTCAAACACAGAACCCCTTCTTCGGTTAAATATTGAAGCGGACACAAAAGAAACTCTTGAAATAATCACAAACGAACTTCTCCGTATTATTCGACTTTAGGAGAAATAAGCTCGGGAATATTCTGTTGCCTTAGATCTTGTATCGTAATGAAAGGTATAATTTTCGAGATAGATATAATAACAGGTCTTTTATAATTTTTCATTTTCAGAATACTTTTTCAGATATATCCCCCAAAAAAAGAGAGTCGGCTTAATTAGAGCCGACTCTCTCATATCGTCGTGCTTTGATTTAAGTAGCGGAATCAGGTGTGTCGTCTGATTCTGACATTCAAAGCATGTACGTTAGCTTTTGTATGGGAACGTTAGTTTTCTATTTTAATCGACCGCAATCGATGGACCAAAAACAGTTAACCTCAGTCACCATGGCATCATCTGATCTCGCAATCAGAATCCGCCTATAAACTGCTGCGGTTTTACGACCGCAGCAGCAGAAATCTATATTCACTGCCTTTTTCAAGACAGAGTATATCAAAGCAAGATGTTTATTTCAATAATACCATTTTCTTCACAGCTGAGAAATCACCTGCGGATAAACGATAGAAGTAAACACCGGATGCGGCAACAGAAGCATCCCATTCAAACTCATGAACACCGGCTTCAAATGTTCCGGAGAAGTCAGTTACTTTTTGACCGTTTACGTTGTAAATAGTCAGGGTAACATCAGCATTCACTGGAATAGAGAATTCGATAGTTGTTGTTGGGTTGAATGGATTAGGATAGTTCTGAGCAACGTCATAGTTACTTGGGATCCATTTAGCGACAACTTGGTTACCCATGTTATCAGCCATGTCCAAAGAGACGATTTCGTTACTGCCGACATTAATCATATCACCACTAAAATTGTTATTCTCAATAGAATAAACAATAATATTAGTGTTGGTTCCGTCAAAATGAGATGCTATAGTCATGTTGCCGGCTAATAAAGTCGGTTCGACTTCACCTGCGACCACAATATGGGCAGCTGCAATTTGAATATCATCGCTTACAGAAATCATACCGTTATCGGCATGCTGATATGTAGCGTTGACATAAGAAGCTTCAGTAACAGCTTCTTTCGGATAGGCAGTTGCATCACCGACAACAACACGGATTAAGTATACTAAATCAGCAACTGATAAAGTAAGACCATCGGCGTTTACGTCGGAAGCTGCAATCTGACCGTCAACATTGACGGTAAAGACAGAAACACCATAAACGAAATAGTTAGAATATAAAACAGCATCAGCAATTTCATATGGGATTTCGTTTAAGTTTAAATCACCACGGGCATCAATTGAGTCCGCACATGCTATGTCAACACCACCGTTTACGAAGTCGATAAAACGGAGAGGATCCGGTTTTGTATCGTCTAACGCAATATCACAATCAAGTGTAGCACCTGAATATGACGGGAACGGAACTGTCGGGTCAGCCAAATCTATGCTGAAATCAATAGAAGTAGTATCTTCGAAGTTATAGATATGGTTGTTCATGAATAATTGGTTACCGCTAACATCAGAGATAGTATTATCACCACAGTCATACCAGTAGAACTGTACCGGAGCATACATACACTCAAAAGTACGGTCATTGGTGACTAAGAAGTTTAATACTGTCAACTGATTAGAGATTGAACCACTGTTTGTGAAACAAGTAGGGTGGCTTCCACCATTGTTTGTTTCAGCAATAGCAGTAACACGGATTTCGCCTGAAGGACAGCCGGTGCCGCAGTTACCATTAGGACCATAACGATAGGTGAAATATTCCCATCCACAGTCAATCAGGAATTGCCCCGGATCAGCAGATTGGAAGGTTAAAGCAGAAGCGTCATATGCGAATAAGAAATCAAAACCGCCCATTGGGTAGTTTTCAAATTCTGAATTTTGCATATTTACTTCAACTGTTTGTTGTTGTCCCTGAATTGTCTGATGAGTCTTTTGGATTGTAATCAGGAAGTTTATAACTGTTACTGTGAAAGAACAAGTATCAGCATTAGCGATAGCACATGGAGCATCGATATTAGCACCGTCAGTAACTGCTACAGTTGCAGTCCATGTACCTTTATATGTGCTATCAAATACTGTTCCCCAAGTGAATTCACCGGTAGCAGCATCAATAGCTGGTGTACCAGGACCATCCCAGCTTACTAAAGAATATAGTAAAGGTGAAGGTCCGCCATCAGCGTCAGTAGCTGTTACAGTTGATGCAGCGGATGAACCTAAGGCGATAAGAGTATCAGCCGGGCAAGCAATCACCGGTGCTTCATTAGTAACACATATAGAATAAACTGTGGAAGCAGTGCCGCCACAGGCATCTTCAACCTGGATTTCAACATCATGAGAACCGACATCGGCTCCTGTTGTTGCCCAGTTGATTGTGCCGGTTGTTGCATTTACTGTTAATGCGGCAGGGCCGGATACAACAGAATATGTTAATGCTTCACAACCATTTGGTGTGTCAAAATCGCTGCCAACAGCGTTGGCAACATGTGTAGTTCCCCATCCAATTGTATCATCAGCAATAGCTGCAATTGTAGGGTCTTGATTCTGAACTGTTACTGTACCTGCATTGACGACAGCCGGAATAACTGCTGTACCGTCGCAATCAGAAAATTGGGTGGAAATGTCAAAAGAAGGACATGAGACAGTACCGCCTGCAAGTTCAATTGTACCAGCACAATTATCATTGGTGGTAAATTCAACTTGAGCGATTATTGTCTGTCCGATTGACAGGCATGCATCTCCGTTGTCGATTAACATTGCCGCAATACGTATTGTATCAGGGGAAACGTTATCTACTCCGGACATGTCAACGATATGATTCGTTAATACACCAAAACCAGCATCCCAATTAACATTAACTGCATCAAAAAATGATCCGCCGGTACCTGTGATTTCAAATACAACTTCAACAGCGCCTACATCGACGTTGTTATCTACAGTTATATTTAAAACCTGGGTTTCACAGCGAGCCACTGTCTTGCTCTCAAAAGTTACTTGTTGAGCAGAAACAGATAATGCAAATACCAGTATAAAGGAGATCAGCAACAAAGAAAGTGTGCTTCTTTTTTGCATCATTAGAATGCTCCTTTAAAAACTAAAGGTCATTTAAGTTGTAGTAATTATCTAAAAAATAATATATATGATAATTACCATTCGAATCCAACTGTATCTCAATAAATGAGCGGGAGTCGGAACCCGACAAACTAAATATATACAAGTACATATATAATTTGCTTTGTATTTACGAAACTACGATATAGGTAAGATAGATGTAACTCTATCTTTATTCTAAAGTAATCTCTTTAAAACTGTTCAGAAGAGGTTTAAAGATTGTAACAGTAAGTTAATACTTAGGTTACGAAGGTTCGACGGACTCAAAACAGAAGCGAACTAATCTTGCAACTAATTCCCTAGACGCACATAACATAACATATTTCTTCTTTTTGTCAAGAATTATTTTAAGTTATTTAACTACGATACCATGTAGTAATAATATATGCCCTTTTTACTACTATATCTCACAATAACACTCAAATTTAAAGTGCCGGATTATTTTACTATTTCTATATAAGTATATTATAAATTATACCACCACGGCAGATTATGAGCTAATCATCCTTGTCGCTTATATACCGCCATTCGCCACTGCTAATTTGTGAATTATATCACAAAGTTGGGCGGAGAGAAAGGTAAAGGTTGTTCGTGAGAGTATTAAAATATTGTATATAATATGTATAGGAAATTTGAGAGGTCGAAGTAAGTATTGAAAATATGAAGTCGAAATGTATGGAATAATCAGGGGAGTTGGCTATACAAAATAATACCTTAAAGTACGGGTGGTTATTTGCTTTTGAAAGCTGTATTTATTGCAGCTTTTCAAAAGAGGATAATAATTATATGGTATAGTAGGCAGCTCTGAGGTGGATCATGAATTGATATTGCTTTCATGGAGTAGCTTGTCAATTTATTTGTTGGTGCTGTCTATCAAACGGTAAAATATTAAATATAAAGCTGCACAAAGTATAAGCATTGGTACAAATAGTAACTGCCTAAATGGCAGGCGAGTTATTAAATGTTGAGTGGAATGAGTTTCCAAAGTTCGGTTTTTGAGATTTGAGTATTGCCTGAAATCAGTCTCAAAAGTTTGGCTGTCTCATCTGATGCTATCTGTTTTGCAATAGATTGTAACAGCTTTTTGGTTACTTTTTTGCCGTTAATTTGTCTTGGGGGATAGATAATATTGACATGATTTTCAGCTAAAAATTGTATTGATTTTCCAACAATTGCAGCCTTAATTTTTGCTTGAGATGAAGTCCCGGTTATTCGGTTTACCAAAATGACCGGTCCAAATTCTGACTTGTCGGTGATAATATATTGGGGCTTTTTATTGTTGTGCAGAGTTAATTTTCCTGTCTCAATATTGTGAGACCAAATCAGCAATTTTCCTTTTTGAGCAGAATTTGTCAATTTTTTCTTTTCTTTATTCCACACAATCGAGCCGGTTTTTACTCTAAAACCGGACTCATAAAGTGTTGTTTTATTTTGAAAAGCGAGCTGTAATTTTTTTGGATTTGGTGAAAATATGGTAATACCGTTTTTTGAGAAAACGTACCGATTTGTACTTTTCTGTTTTTTTAGGATGAGTATCATCACTTGCTGCTGGGCATTTGAAAAGATAGAAGAAGATGATATTATTTTCAAATGTTGAATATCAGCATGAGTTAAAATATACTCACGAAGCTTTTTAAAATATGCTCCATTGTTCATTGAAGGGGGGACAACAAATCCGAGATACCCATTTTTTTTGAGATGTTCTAAGCTGATTTTTATAAAAAGAGAGAAGATATTCATCCTCCCGCCAATAATTTCAAAATGCTGTTTTTTTTTCTCTTCTGAGAGTTTCATTTCAAAATAAGGAGGATTTCCGATGATAAAATCATATTTCTCCTTGGTTGATACTTTCAGACTGTCCTTTTCAAAAATTCGAGCATTGGGGGCAATTTTTTGAGCGATGTGTATCAATTTGGGGTCAATTTCCCAACCATTTAAAGAGGCATTATTCCAATATTCTGATGCGGAAAGTAAAAATTCACCGCTGCCGCAGGCAGGGTCTAAAATTTTAGGAGATTTGATTTGTGGTAAAAATGAGAGTAATTGTTCCCGTACAGACTTTGGTGTAAAATATTGACCATATTTTTTACGGTGTACAAGATTTGTTTGGGCAAGGTAATTTTGAGAGAGTTGATGGAATTCTTGGTTAATTTGCTTTGGCATAGTTTGAGAATACTAAAATAAATGATGATTGCAAAATATAAAATCAGTTGTTGAGTGATATTTTTTCGATATATTCTAATTATATGGAAAGACGTATTTTCAATGAAATCAGAAAACTGCCTAATTTAATCTCACTTTTTCGAGTTTTGATTACTCCGGTAATTGGATATTATCTCTATTTGGACTCTCCTCAAGCAACTATTATAGCAGTTATTTTAATGTTTATAGCAGGTATTTCTGATGCTTTGGATGGGTATACCGCTCGAAAAATGAACTTAGTATCTGATTTTGGAATAGCCTTTGACCCGGTCTGTGACAAAATATTTGCTATTATAATTTTATTGTTTTTAATACTTTTTAGGGAATTTCCTCTTTGGCTGGCGATAGTGATTGTCGGGCGTGATTTGCTGATACTTGTTGGCGGATGGGTGCTTTTGAAAGGTCGCAAAATTGTAGTTCCCTCAAATCTGACAGGGAAATATACTTTTGCCTCAATTGCTTTGCTCTTAGGTTCGGCAACTATTCGATTTCAATTTGGGATTGAATCAACTACATATCTTACAATTATATTTACGATAGCTTCGTTATTGGTCTATTATCGTGTTTTTCAAAAAGTTACAAAAGGAGAACCGGCTCCTATATTTCAAGATAATAGAAAGTATATGATGCTTCGTATTAGTGCGGTTCTTCTATATCTTGCTTATTTTGCGTATGAGTTGTGGCTCTATCTTTTGGTGTAAACTTCAAAATGGCAAGAACAAACCTATATCAATAATCTAATTCTGTATGGAATTGATTAACAAAATCAGAATATGAATCAGAAACCGGAATTCCTAAACTATGTATTATTTTTGCCATGGAGCCAAAATAGTTGTATCTGATATCTATAGATTGTAAGTCGGCTTCAAGAGTCGATTGTAAAATCGCTAAATAATCGGTTGTCGAAAGTTTTTCATTAGTATAGTTTTTATTGGCAATTTGTAAGGCACTGTATGCCCGTTGTTTTGCCTGATATGCAGGAGTCATTTGTTCGGTGTACCTGATAAATTGATAATAGTCTGATAATCCGTTTTTCATCGTAGCAAGCGAAGCAGCATCTTTTTGGTACTCGGCATCACTGAGATTTGCAAGGGCAAGTTTTTTCTCTTTGAACCTTTTTCCACCAAGGTAGAGCGGAAGTGTTATCTTACCGCCGACATACCATGATAAGTTTTTTTCCTGAAAAAAATCTGTTTCTGTTTGGAAATCATTATATAACAATGAACCATGGAGAGAAAGTTCGGGGTAAAAAGAAGATCTGTTTTTATCAAGAATTGATTTATTGTAAGCAATAACAGCATCGGATTTTGACTGATTTGGGTTTTGACTAAGCATTATATTGAGTAATTTGTTGCCGATTTCTTCTTGAGAGGTAAAGGTTAGTAATTTTGAAATTATAGGTGCCTCAAATTGAATAAATTGATTTTCAGAAAAATATTCTTTTTGCAATAATAAGCGTTCATTCGGCGGGAGATTTAATAAACTATTTAAAAGTATTTGAGTTGTTTTTAACAGTCGATGATTTTTTATGTAGGCGAGAGTTAAATTATAACGGTAATTTTCTAACCGTAAATAATCAAGAGAATCAGAATTTTGCAGCAAAATTTTGGCGTGTAAGATTTCAATTGTATAAGAAAGCATACTGCGGATATTTTGTATGACGCGGCTCTGTTCTTGTAATTTAAGATAATCAAGATATGCCAATGAAACATCACGCTCAAGGTTGAGTTGCTCAGAGAGTTTGGATATCTGAGTTATTTTTTTAAAATCTTTTGATACTTGTATTTCTTTTAACTTTTCTTTTGAAAAAAGAGTTTGGGAAAAATTAAGTGAGGACTTGAAAATATCTTTTTCAATGTAACCATGGAAATTATGGCGAAAATTTTCATCAATATAATCAAATTCTGTTTCCCCTGTTAACTGTGGTTTATATGATGATTTTGCGATTTCGATTTGTGCTTCGGCAGCATCTATTTTATCAATTTGAGATGATATTTGCGGGTTTTGGCTTACAGCTCGATTGATGATTTCATTTAACGGTGAGACAGATGTATTTTTAACAGTATCATTGCCGATAATTTGGTAGCTGTCAAAAATATCAGATCTCATCTTGATATTACATTGTTGAGCAGATTCTCTATTAAGGGCAATAAAGTACCCGCTTCGAAATATTACCGGAAGATCAGCCGGTGTCGCACCATTTATGATTTCTACAGTTTTGAAGGCATTAAAATATGCCTCCGAAAGAACACCATAATAATTATTTGTTGCAGTAGCACCATCCTGAATCAATACCGAACCTTCATCGGTAAATGAAGGGACTTTATCTTTGTTGAGCATTTTAAAGAATTCAGATAAGTTCTTTGAATCTAATCCCCATAGTGGCGGGAGATAAAGAGCGTCAACATGTTGATTCCTGATACTGTTGTAAGATTTATAAAATGCAAAAGTTCCCTTATTGTCGTATTCGGTGGCAGTAACAACCTCAAAACCGAAATGAGATCGGAAGAGCACACGTCTGAACTCCAGTCACACTGATATATCTCGTATGCCGTCTTCTGCTTGCAAAAAAAAACAAAAAAATAAATCACTTTCTTCTTCACATTTCTTTACAATA
>CAJVYT010000142.1 GCA_913009765.1 uncultured candidate division Zixibacteria bacterium | reverse complement strand
CCGATCTTGCTATTGCTTTGATAAAGCCTATTTCAGTTTTAAAGTAAGTAGGGGAGTTTTTATATCCTTTTAAATAAAATGAAAAATCTCCAGAAAAAGAAAAAGCATGAGAGCGTATATCGGAAATTTCATTTATAAAATACCCCAAGTTAGCACCTATTGCATATCTATACGAATACATTTTATCATAAGAGACAAACCCACCGAATATTAATTTTGCGAAAGGTGCATTATCTATATACTTAATATCTTTCCCAAATGTGCCGCTTATTGATGAAACCTGAATATTAAATAATAAAAGATGTTCTTTTAAAATGATGTCTTTGTATTTTTTAATGCGATTCTCTTTTTGTTCCGATTTATTATTTTTGTCAACATTAGTGTTGTCAGCATTTGCAGAAGCTGATAAAAATAAAGCTGCCATTAAAAAACAGATTGTTCTCCACCTAAACATATTTTACTCCCAGTATTTTATGAAATTTAATTTTCAATATCTATTTATACTAAAAATATATAATAATAGCAAGTTGTGAATGTAATCAGCTTGAATAATGAGCTGTTTTTTCATATACATACATCTACTATAGAAACGAATATGACAGAGAATATGAGAACAGATAACGACATCACCGATGGTCCGATTTCAAAGGCAATAATAAAACTCGCTTTTCCGGTAGTTTTGGGAATGCTTTTAGAGTTTGCACTTTCAACCACCGATTATTATTGGGTTGGTAAATTAGGTGCTACTGCTCAAGATGCGGTGACATCATCGATGGTTGTTATATGGACTATATTTGTACTCATGACTATCGTTTCGATAGGAGTGACCGCACTGGTATCTCGTTTTGTGGGAGCAAAGGATACTGATAAAGCAGCATATTATATCAAGCAGGGATTGGCACTTGCTCTGTTTTTGGGAGTTTTCTTTTCGCTTATCGGATATTGGATTACACCTCAATTGCTTATTTTTATGGATTCATCAACCGATACATTAGGTTTAGCAATTCCATATCTGCGTATTTTCTTTATCTCCGGTGTTATCTTTTTTTGGAATGAAACTATCTTCGCATCATTTCGTGCTTCAGGTGATACCAAAACACCAACAATAGTCAGTTCAATAGCAGTTCTTTTTAATATGGTTTTAGACCCCCTATTTATTTTTGGGTATGGTCCTTTTCCTGAACTTGGTGTGGCAGGTGCCTCTACTGCTACAGCTGTCTCAGTGCTTATCGGAATGATATTAATAACTGCTTTATTGTTAAAAGGAAAACTTGGGTATTCCGTTAATCATCTTCTTAAGATTAAACCAAAATTAAAAGAATTATGGAAAATCGGGAAAATTGGTCTGCCGATGTCAACTCAGCAATTGGTTTTTGTTATTGTGTATTGGTTTTTGATAAAAATAGTTCACTCTTTCGGCGAGACATCAGCGGCAGCTATGGGCATAGGAAATCGTATGGAATCTTTTTCGTATCTCACCTGTTTTGGTTTCTCGCTGGCAGCCTCTACTTTGGTGGGGCAGAATTTGGGTGCCGGTAAACCGGAAAGAGCCGCCAAGTGTGCCTATGGTTCTATCGGAATGGCTGTTTCTTTAACTTTAGTAATGACATTTCTTTTTATCGTTTTCCCAAAATATATTGCAGGTATATTTACCGACGATGCCGAGGTTTTAGCAATAGCGGTTGACTATCTGGTTATCTTAGGTATATCACAATTTGCGATGGCAATTGAAATTGTGCTTGAAGGCTCATTTTCCGGAGCGGGTAATACTATTCCGCCGATGGTGGTTATGATTCCGGGGTCGCTTGCCCGAATTCCACTGGCATATTATTTGTGTTTCAATTTAGGATGGGGTATCAACGGAGTATGGTGGACATTGACAATTACAACTTTAGTAAAGAGCATGATTCTTTTTTACTGGTTTAGGCTCGGACATTGGAAATTAAAAGAAGTTTGATATTTGTTGATTATTACATAAAATACAAGTTATTTATAAAAAAATAAAGGAATAAGATATATGAAAAAATATATACGTTTTCATACAGCAGAAAACAAAACACCACAGTTTGGTATGATTGAAAATGATACAGTAACAGTTCTTGCAAAAGCACCATGGGATGAAATTATCGAAACAGATGACAAATATGAACTTTCATCAATCAGACAAATTGCACCGGTTGTTCCGTCAAAGATTATTTGTGTCGGGCTTAATTATCATGCCCATGTGGCAGCATCATATTCAGCCGATGAAGCACCGGAAAATCCGCTTCTATTTTTAAAACCATCCTCAGCAATTATTGGCAGCGGCGAAAATATTATTCATCCCAAACAATCTGAACGGGTAGACTATGAAGCGGAGTTAGGGGTTGTTATCGGAAAAACTGCTAAGAATGTCTCTGAAAAAAATGCCGATGAGTATATCTTTGGGTTTACCTGTGTCAATGATGTCACTGCACGAGACTTACAAAAAAAAGACGGTCAGTGGAGCCGAGCAAAAGGGTTTGACACATTTTGTCCGACAGGACCGCATATTGTGCAAAATGTTGATTATTCCTCTATTCTTATAGAGGGAATTGTAAATGGCGAAACAATACAATCGGGACGGACGGCACAAATGATTTTTAAAATTCCATTTCTGATAGAATATATTTCATCGGTGATGACCTTGTATCCGGGGGATTTAATCTCTACCGGAACTCCGGCAAAAATTGCTCCGATGAAATCAGGCGATGAAATAGAAGTGCGAATTGAAAATGTTGGTTCTTTAAAAAATAAAATGTCTTAAATTGGTTTGAATATGAAAACAAAACGACTTTACTATACCGATTCAAATTTACTGTCATTTAAAGCAAAAATTGTAGATGTTAAAAAAATCGAAAATAAGCATATTACGATTTTAGAGAAAACAGCATTTTATCCTACTTCGGGGGGACAGCAGCATGATGTAGGTCTCCTGCAAAAGATACCTGTAATTGATGTTATTGACGGTGATGAAATTCAGCATATTACAGAATCAGCAGTTGGTAAAGTTGGGGAAATAGTTTCAGGGCAGATTGATTATGACAGACGGTTAAAAAATAAACAACAGCATTCCGCCCAGCATATTTTGAGTCAGTCATTTTATAGGTTGTATAATCTCGTGACAATGTCAGTGCATTTAGGTGATAATTATGGTAACATTGAATTTGATACCAAAGAATTATCTGACGACCAATTACAAAAAGCAGAAAAATTGTCAAATCAAGTAATCAGTGAGAACCGAAAAGTTGAAGTTATTTTTGCTAATTCTAATAATGTTTCAAAATATAATTTAAGAAAACCTCCAAAACGTTCCGGTGAAATTAGATTGATACAGATTGATGATTTTGAATGTACTGCCTGTGGCGGAACTCATGTTAATTCTACTGCTGAAATTCAACTGATTAAAATAATTTCAACTGAAAAAATCAGAGGTCGTACAGCTGTTTATTTTTTATGCGGACAACAGGCAATCGATGATTACAGAACTTGTTTTAATGTCAGCAAAGCGATATCCAATAAATTAACATGTTCGGTACATGATATAGAAGCTCATTTTCAAAAATTAGTTGAGACAAACAAATTTCTGAAACGGGATATTACTTTATATCAAAAAGAACTTATACCTCACAAGATACACGAACTGCTCAAAAAATCAGAAATGGTTGCCGATGTACAAACTATATTTTCTATTGAAAACCGTTTTGATAAAAATATTATGAATCAGTTTGTTTTAGAACTTGCAGAAAAATGTAACGGAATTGCTGTTATTTTGTATAATGATAAAATCATTATAAGTTGTGCCAAGACAATTAAACGTAATGCCGGAGATATTGCCAAAGAACTCTCAGCTATGACAGAATTAAAAGGCGGTGGGAACAAAAACATCGCTCAACTGGGCGGAGTTTTAGAAAATGATTTTGATATGTATAAGACAAATATCAAAGAAATAATTTCTTTGGGGAATAATGAAAAATAACAAACTATTTTTTATTTTTTTATTACTTATAACAGTGTCTCTTTCTGCCAAAGAGTCGCTTGTGCTGGAGCATTCTGATCAATTTGAAGTTCAGTATGTGGGGGACAGCTATGTTACCTATGTCATCGGTAATGTGCATTTTGTAACCGAGACGGGGGATATCTATTGTGACTCGGCAAAATGGCTTAAGGGGCAGGATGTGCAGCTTAATGGTTCAGTTGTGGTTGATGATGAAAAATATTATATGAAAGCAGATTCCGTTTTTTATGATATGGGGAAAGGTGAATATCAGGCACTTGGTGAAAATGTCGAACTGTGGTCATACAAAGATTCTGTTTTTGCTGTTGGGAACTACGCATTCATTGATGAGAGCGGAAATTATTTTTATATGGAAAACCGACCTCTCATGTATCTAAATTATCCTGATACTGCCAAAATGTATGAAATTATGGGTGATAGGATAGATTATAATGCTCTTACCAGGGAAGCCGAAGCGTATGGAGATGTGAAAATATCATCTAAGGAATTTTCATCACACTCTAATTGTGCAAAGATGAAATCAGATGGGAGTCTCTTAGACCTTTTTGAAAAACCGACAATACAAAAAGGAGAGTCGGTTATTTCCGGAGAACTTATTACAATACATCTTTCAAATAATCAAATTGAGTTTATCGATGTATTTGATTCTGCTCGTGCCGTTTTTAAGGAACCGGTCGACTCTGTCAAAGGATATTATGACGAATCAATTTTGTCAGGGAAAAGGATTTTTCTGTATTTTACAAATGGACTGCTTGATAATATTTTGTGTTATGGGCAGGCATACTCATGGTATTATCCATCGACACAAGGAAGAAATGATTTTCAGGAAAACAGTGTTTCGGGAGATACTATTAAATTCTTAGTTCAAAACGAAGAGCTGCAGACAATTATTGTAAGAGGCGGTTCCCAAGGGCAATATTTGTCAGGGAAGAATCAAATAGTTGATTCCAATGTGGTTCAGATTGTTGACACAATTGATTATAACTCTAATAACATTGAATATGCCCTGAACGATTCTTTAATAACTTTAAAAGAAAAAGCACATGTGAAATCCGGTGTGGTTGCTTTGGATGCTTATTTTATCGAATTTGATACTAAAAGGAATTTAATTGAAGCATTTTCTGCTGATGTAGAGGCAGATACAGTTGTCAATCCATATTATCTGTCAAATCAAATTCAACCGAATATAATTCCGGTGATTCTAAAAGACGGTAATGAAGAGATTCTTGGAAATTATCTTTTGTATTCTATTGATACAGAAAAAGGCAGAATAATTCAAACTAAGACAGATTATACTGAAGGCTTGTATTACGGCAAGAAGCTCTATCGTGAGCAGAAGGATATTTATTATGTGCAGGAGGGACGGTACACTACCTGTGATGCTGATGAACCGCATTATCACTTTAAGTCAAATAATATGAAAATGATTGAGGGGAAACGTCTGATTGCAAAACCGGTAATTTTTTATATAGAATCTATTCCGATATTGATACTTCCTTATTATGTATTTCCTTTAGAAAAAGGACGGCATTCAGGTTTGCTGCCTTTTTCGTTCGGGAAATTTGAACGGGGAGAAAGATATGTTAAAAATGTCGGATACTATTGGGCGGCATCGGAATATTACGATGTAAAAGGTGCCTTTGATTATTATGAAGAAAGCAGACGAATAAATTTTTACGGGAGAGTTAATTTTAACAAAAGATATGTCTTAAGTGGGTATCTTGACGGAAACTATTCTCGTACGACACGATATGATTATGGTACTGCACAGGAAGTGAAAGAACCGAGATGGACTGTGAGCGGGGCATACCGTCAGACATTTTCTCCCAATTTTAACATCAATGCTACAGGAAGTTTCCAGTCTGATTCAAGATATCAAGCGGACTTTACACAGAACCTTGCAGAGCGGTTGAACCGTTCAGTTCGATCACAATTATCATTTTCAAAAAGATTCAGCAAAACAGTGGCACTCAGCGGTTCTGTTTCACATACGGTTAATTTAGATACTGAAACTCGTGCCGACTTGCTTCCGAGTCTCACACTTTCTCTTCCGTCGCTCTATCCTTTTGGAGCAGGAAAAAGAAACAGTGAGGGGAAACTTAAACAAAAATTTTATAATTCAATCTATGTCCGATATCAGCCGACATTACAGCATTTTTCCAATAGATCATTGTCATACGCTAATCTTGTCGTAGACACTACATTTACAGTTGACAGTTTGACATCTGATACTACTATGACAATAGATTCAACTGGAGTATACCGTACTCGAAAAAGATATGCTGTTATGACGCATAGTCCGTCATTAAAACTGCCTCAGTTGAAATTGGGAAATGTTCTAAATATTATTCCAAGTGTCGGTTACAAAGAAACGTGGGTCAAGGTATTTGAAACTGACCAGTCAATTTATGCTGATATAGATGCCTCAAAAATTTATCGTTCATATTCATATAGTGCAAATGTGTCGGCAAATACAAAGTTGTATGGCACTATTTATCCGAAAATCTTTGGTCTGTTAGGGCTTCGTCATGTCTTGACCCCATCAGCAAGCTTTTCATATACTCCTGAAATTAATAATAAGAATCCGGAAGTTAAAGCGTATACCGGTGTTGGATCATCGAGTACTAAAAGAAGAAACCTTAGTTTTTCACTTAGACAGTTATTTCAAGCAAAAGTTAGAAATGGTGAACAAGAAAAAGTTTTAGACCTTATTTCAATAAATTCAAGTTTTGGTTATAATCTTGAAGAAGACAGCAGACCCATATCAAATCTAAATACAACTTTTAATTCATCAGCATTGCCAATAATTTCATCTTTTTCAGGTTCTATGAGTCACACTTTTTATAATGTTACTGACTCATCAGAACAATTTTGGTCACCTCAGTTGTTGTCATTTACGATGAGAGCATCATTTCGGCTTGCGGGCAATAAATTCTTTTTTGATGATGACTACAAAATTCCACAAGGGAAACAAACAAAATCAGAACTCACTTCTCAAAATCAGGTCGGCTCAAACTGGTCTTTTACAGCAGATTATAACTATCAAGAAAGCGGAGTTAAAGAAAGTTGGAAAAAAAGCAGTTTTGTGACATTTAACCTAAATTTCAAATTGACCCCCTCGACAGCAATTAGGTATTCTCAGCGGTATGATATTTTCCGCAAATTGACTATTAATAATT
Organism: uncultured candidate division Zixibacteria bacterium; assembly: GCA_913009765.1. The sequence goes on along the minus strand of CAJVYT010000142.1, from coordinate 2,659 downwards.
CAGTAAATATTACCCGTAAACTTCATTGCTGGACAGGTTCACTTTATTGGGTGCCAATTGGGACAAACAGAGGATTTGGGTTTAAATTATTCGTGACACAACTTCCAGAAATAAAGCTCGACAATAACTATGGAACTTTCACAACACAGACATTCAATCGCTAATAAAGGCTGATTTTACGCTGTTTTATTGGATTATTTTAGTTGACAGATTTTGATAAATCCTCTTTTTTATCAATGTAAAATAAATGTATAACGTTCATTTCCCATGGAAGGGGATAAAATGACAAAAGATCAAGTTATTGCAAAAATGGCTGAAACGTCAGGGATTACGAAAAAACAAGCTGCTGAAGCACTTGACACATTTATGGGTACTGTTACTACTCACTTAAAAAAGGGTGAAAAAGTAAGTTTCTCAGGATTTGGTACTTTTTCTGTCTCAAATAGAAAAGCACGAATTGGCAGAAACCCGCAAACAGGTGCCAAAATTGATATTCCGGCAACAAAAGTTCCGGTTTTTAAAGCGGGTAAACATTTAAAAGAGGCTATTAAGAAACAATAAACTGCTTTTGAAAAATTTATGAAAGGCAGGGAAATTTTTCTCTGCCTTTTTATATTGTTTTTGTAAACTGTTTTATAGATTTTATCTTTTGATTATGGCAAAAAAAAAGAAAAATAAAGTTCAAAAAAATTATAAAGTTGTTGGGGTACTGCTCTTCTTGGCGGCTCTTGTTTTATTGGTAGCTTTGGTAACACACCGTGCTGTTGACGATATTCGTATAAGTGATGATTCGTCTCAACTTAGTCCCTTTGACCAGACAATGTATAAAAATCAAGGCGGGATGCTGGGAGCGTATCTTTCATTTTTTACACTTACATTTATGGGATGGCTTTCATATTTTCTCCCTCTTGGATTATTGCTTCTCTCTTTTCGTTTATTTAAATCGGAATTATCGGAAACGCTGAGATTGAACAGTTCGATATTGTTTGTCGTATCGCTTTTGTCGTCGATGATTTATGACGTGCATATTTTGACATCTCGAGCATTGGGAGTAGAAAATGGCATTATTGGGGGATTTCTCACTGAAAAATTAACTTTGTTTCATATCAAATTAGTCGGTGAGCTTGGTTCGTATATTATTCTTTCCGGTGTAATTATTATTCTGCTTATGGTCTATACTTCTATTACGCCGTTGATAGCATCAAAGATTTCTATTCCGTCTCTAAAACCAATATTGAATTTTGGTACATCATTGTTTAGTTCTGTCGGCTCTCTGTTTACATTTGAAAAAATTAAAGCTTTATTTCAATCAAAAACATCACCTAAAGAAAACGATGGAGAGTTTGACAACAGGTATCCATCGCTTGCCGCCAAAAAACCATCTATAACGAAATCAAAAGCTCAGGCAGTAAAAGAAGTTGTTCGTCCGATTGACTCATCGCCGGAGAATGATACCTCTACGCAAAGACAAAAGAAATCAAAAAGTACAACAGGAAAGACAGCTGAACAGCTACAGATGGATTCGTTGACATATCTGTATCCCAAAATTGAATTTCTGACCGAAAACCCTCATACTGCTGAAGAAGTAAATCATGAGGAGTTAAAATTTACTTCTCAGATGTTAAAAGAAACTTTGGAGACATTTGGTGTGCGTGTTGACGGGGAAATTACGTACTACCCGGGACCGATTATTACCAGATTTGAATTTAAACCCGGGGTTGGAATTAAGATAAATCAGATAGTGAATTTAGCCGACGACCTCGCTTTGGCTTTAAAAGCAAAACGTATTCGTATCATAGCACCAATACCGGGGAAAGCTGCTGTTGGAGTGGAAATTCCTAATAGGAATCCCCAAATGGTTTATTTGAAAGATATTATAGATGAACCTGAATTCAAAAATGCCAGACATATTTTACCAATGGCTCTCGGTAAGACAACATCGGGGAAACCTTTTATTGCAGATCTTGCCCAAATGCCTCACTTATTAGTAGCAGGTGCCACCGGTTCGGGGAAGTCTGTTGGTCTCAATGTGATGATTACGTCGTTTTTATATCGACTGCATCCTCATCAAGTTCGTTTTATATTTATCGACCCCAAAATGCTTGAGCTATCTGTCTATGCCGGAATTCCTCATTTGGGACGACCTGTTGTCACAAAACCAAGACGAGCCGAAAAAGTATTAGCCGATGCAGTGGTTGAGATGGAACGCAGATATAAAAAATTAGCAAATGCTTCGGTTCGAAACATTGCCGACTACAATGCCAAACAAACCGACGTTGAAAAGAAAATTCCATATATTATAATATGTGTTGATGAGTTGGCAGACTTGATGATGTCGGCTACATCATCTAAGATAGAACTGCTTATTACACGTTTAGCCCAAATGTCACGTGCGGTAGGGATTCATCTGATATTGGCAACACAAAGACCTTCTGTTGATGTTATCACCGGTTTGATAAAAGCAAATTTCCCGGCAAGGATCGCATTTCAGGTTTCTACAAAAGTTGATTCCCGTACAATTTTAGATGGTAACGGAGCAGAAAAACTACTTGGAAATGGTGATATGCTTTTCCTTGATTCAGGTCAGCCTGATGCTGTTCGTATTCATGGGGCGTACCTTTCATCTGAAGAAACCGATACTATTGTAAGCTTTATCAGA
>CAJVYT010000141.1 GCA_913009765.1 uncultured candidate division Zixibacteria bacterium | reverse complement strand
ATGAAAAGAGCTTGAAAAGATATTACTCGTATTATCCGGAAGCCGGGTATGGGCCTTTATTCAGGAAATGGGCAGCGCGCAAAGACAGCACACCGTATAACAGCTGCGGGAACGGATCAGCCATGCGTGTTAGCCCTGTTGGATTCGCATTTGATACATTAGAAGAAGTGCTTTTGGAAGCGGAAAAAAGCGCTGCTGTTTCCCATAACCACCCGGAGGGTATTAAAGGCGCGCAAGCCACGGCCTCGGCTGTTTTTCTGGCAAAAAAAGGAAAAAGCAAGCAGGAGATCAGAGAATATATTGAGAAAACATTCAAATACGATCTGAACCGGACTTTTGAGGAATTAAGAAAGCACTATGCCTACAGTGCTACCTGTCAGGGCACAGTACCCGAGTCTATCATCGTATTCCTGGACTCTGAGAATTATGAAGATGCCATACGAAAGGCAATTGCCATCGGCGGCGACAGCGACACTATTGCATGCATAACCGGCGGAATTGCCCAGGCGTTTTATAAACATGTTCCTGAACATATAGAAAACAAAGTATTCGAAACACTTGATACACGTTTGGCCGAGATTATTAGAGAATTTACTGATAAATTCCCCCTATAGTTGCTTATGGCATGTTCAAGTACTGAGCCTGTCGAAGTATGAAATACTTGATGACAGACTAAAAAAGGTTGTCCGTGAATTTATTGCGAAATATTCATGCGGTTAAATGAAACCTCAGATGCCGAGTCACGGCCTGGGGCATTTGGTTGTGAGGAAATATAAATGAGATGTTTAAAATACAAGCCCTGCCCTCTTTGAGCATTGTCCGGATCCAATCTTTTTCCTTGAAAATAGGCACTTGCGTGGTTATGATATCTTTATAAAAAATCCGTCCTTCCAAAAATAGCTTGCGACTTAACAAATTGAAAATGAATCAAACATCAAAGACAACTGAATTAAATTACGAAAATGAATTTTACTTCCAATGGCATATTACTGATATATGCAATTTAAGATGTAAGCATTGTTATCATGACAGCTATCAGCAGAATGGGCTTGAAATAGGGCAATTAATAAAAATCGGACATCATTTATGTGATGCGATAAATAAATGGGGTAAGATCGGATCGTTTAGCATTACTGGTGGAGAGCCCTTTGAAAGAAAAGACGAAGTTTTTCAATTACTTGATCTTTTTGAATATCGAGAAGAAGTAGGTCATGTAGATATCTTAACAAATGGCACCTTGATTGATGACGAAATCATAGACCACTTACTTAAATATAAGAAATTAAGGCGTATACAGCTTTCATTAGAAGGTCTTAAAGAGACGAATGATAAAGTAAGAGGAAAAGGCTCATACGATCTAATAATTAAGAAAATAAATCAGTTAACTGAGCGAGGATTAACAGTTTGTGTAATGATGACTATTGGCAAACATAATAAGGATGAAGTAATTCCTCTTGCTGAAGAACTTTCTAATACTGATATTGATGCTTTTGTTCTTGATAGATTCATTCCTGAAGGTCAGAGTAGTGATAAGACAAAATGGCTCCTTACTTCAGATGAAATAGAAAAGATATACAAAGAGAGTTATGATTATTTTCTTAAGACGCTAAAGCCAAGAATGTTGTTATACCGGACATTATTCTGTCTTCTGAATCCAGAGGATGAGCATATTGGAGCTATGTGTTCAGTTGGAAATAATGCGTTAACAATTATGCCTAATGGAGATGTATTCCCTTGTAGACGGTTGCCACTAAAATTAGGCAATTTACTTGAAACTAATATTTATGAGATTTGGTATACACATCCAGTATTGGAGGAGTTTAGAAACCCAGAAAACTTAAAAGGGAAATGTAATTCCTGTGAATACATACCTATCTGCAGGGGTTGCAGAGCTTTAGCATATGCCATGACAGGTGATTATTTAGAAGCTGATCCCCAGTGTTGGAAGGAGCAGTAATGAATTTCGAACTATACCAGCATGCCAGGCTGAAACATGACGTAACATCTGATAAATACTACCTTTTTAATGTTGATAATGGTAATCATTATAAGTTAAATCAAACCGGCTTTGAGATATTAACATTATTAGAAAAGGGTAATAATAAGAATGAGATTGCAAAACAAATGTCTAAAAATTATAATGTAGAAGCCAAACTTATTTTTACTGATATAGAAAACGTAATAGATTTATTGCTAAAAGAAAAATTAGGGGGGTATAAATGACAAAAACTAAGGCGAACAAGAAACATGGATTGAAAATCATGCCTTATGTGAAACCAGAAATCAAACTGGAAAAGAACATGTGCTTTATGTTTGATGCAATTAAAAAAGCATCACCTAAAGTTGCTTGCAGGCAGTGTTCTTCCTGTCATGGATGCAGATAAACCCCAAGCCTTTGATAATCTTAGTTCTTCATTAATAAATATTATTGATGATTTTTTAGATCGTAACCTTCCATTAAGACGAATTATCCTTGTTTCTTCCTTATTAAGTAATTGTAATATTGTTTCTCCTAATAATGAAACATTGCTGGATCGTATAATATCAGAGCAAAAATCTGACGGAGGTTGGGTTGATTGTGAAGATTCAGTCTGGGCACTTTATTGTCTTTCTCATAATAAAGATTTTGAAATGAATGTGAAAACTGGATTGAGCTGGCTTGAAAAGGAAAAAGACAATGGGAAAGGTTGGGGATTCTGCAGGAGAGATAAATCCTGTATCCCAATAACAGCTCAAATATTATATCTACTGCCTCATTTTCACGATGATATTGGAGCAATTCAGTGGCTAGAAAAGGAGTGGAATAAGGATATCACTTCGCCTATTAAACTAAATTATAAAGCTGCATGGTATTTGCTTGCATATAACCGTCTTCAAAACAAAACAAGCTTTTCAACTGAATTATTTAATAAGACTGTAAATTATCTGCGTAATGAACAGAGAGAAAATGGAGGATGGGGTCCGTGGAAAAAGCACCCGGCTCCAACGGATTGCTTCATTACAGGCATCTGTATGGCTGCACTCGCGCTTTCATATCCTATTTCAGGAGATAATAAAATACTTGATTCTTTAACAGCTGGAATTCAGTGGATTAAGGATAATCAGATAGAAAACGGGTTGTTTCCAACACATTATATCGAGGAGGGGTCAGCTTGGATCCTTTTTGGATGGAGCAAGGCAATTAATATCATAATGAGAAATAAGATATGAAAATATTGCTGATTGGCAAATACCCACCTATGCAAGGCGGGATATCAACCAAAACTTATTGGCTATATAAACAACTAGAGAAAGATGGGGTTGAATTCCAGGTAATAACGCTCAATGATAGTCAGTATTCAACCAATGAGCATAATTTGGCAAAGGTTACTGTCGTTAAGGAAAAGGAAGTTCCATGGCATATACCTGAAACAAGTTTAGTCGATGATCGTCTCATTAATGCGGCCCTTAAAGTAACAAATTATTTTACTCCTGACCTGATCGAAACAAATTATATATGGCCTTTCTGTAAAGACGCCCTCTTTATCGCCCAAACTTTAAACAAACCTTTGCTTATCCGACATGCTGGGAGTGATATCCTTAAATTTTGTAATGATCAGGAATTTAGAGATATTATGAGCATTTATTTTGATCAGGCTGCGGCAATAGTATCAAATATCTCTTCCATTGATCTAATTAAAGATATTTGTAGTGACGCTGAGAAGGTACAATGTATGCCAAGATATGTTCCCGATCCTAATATATTTAAGCCAGAGGAATCAGACAAACAGTATGATATTTTATTTGCCGGCAAGATCAATTATCGCTGGCACCTTAAAGGATTGAAATTACTTCTGGAGTTAATAAAGCATAAAGAACTAAAAGCGTTATTCGTAATTGGAGGCAAGTATAGGGATGATATCTATAAACAGATAACCGAAAAGAAGCTTGAAAACAAAATCAAGCTAAATGGTTTTGTTAATCCAGATGAAATGCCTGCTATATATAATTCTTGTAAGTTTGTATGGTGCTGGGAGGAGGAAGGGGTAATTGAGGATTTCTCGAATATTATATGGGAAGCATTATTCTGTAACACTGCATGCATTATCAACTCTAATATTTCTAATAAAATTGAAAATGAGGGGATAACAGGTGATTTTAGCAATTTATTATATACAGTAAATGCAAAAAGCATTATGGAATTTGATTTCTCCGAAAATAAGAGAACTTGTGTTGATAATAAAAGATTAAAATCAGATCTTTTCCTGAAATATGTCAAAAGCAATACAGACTTATATATGCAATTTGGTTCTTAAGATAAATCATGAAACTCTTAGATATATTTACAAACGAAATTAAACCCGGATATCTCTTTAACATACCTGAACAACCGGCAAATATTATGCTGGATGTTACTAATTCCTGTAACAATCATTGCGTATACTGTTATAACCCTTCAGACCGTTCTTACCTCGATGATTCTCCTGACCCAGAGAGATTAAAAAAAGTTATTGCCTTAATAGGTGAAACAGGGACTAAAGAAATCTTATACCTTGGTGGTGAGCCTTTTGCTGCGCCCTTTATGGGGGAACTTCTAGAGATAGGTAAGGATTATGGACTTTTTCAGAGGGCAGTCAGCAACGGTAGCTTTTTCAACGATATTTCTTCCTGTATCCAATTAAAGGATAAAGGCCTTGATGAGGTCGGAATCTCTTTTCACTCATCTAATCCAAAAATACATGACAAAATTGCGGGAAGAAAAGGTTCTTTTAATGATGCTCTCTTAGGAGTAGAAAATTGTAATGCGGCTGGGATCAAGACCTTTATTCAGTATTCTCCAAATGCTCTAAATGTTACACATGACATTTTATTGCTTATTCAATATCTTAAAAATAACCTTGGTGCTGAGATAAGTTTTGTTGATATTAACAGGCTGCTTCCTATGGGACAGGGCAAAAGAGGAAAATATATTTTTCTTGGAGATGATGAATGGTTCCAGTTGCTTGCTATGGCTACGGGTCTTTATGATATTGGCCTTGAGGTCCATGCAGAATTAACTCCATTTTGCTGGCTTAAACATAAAGCGGTAAAACATAAAACATCGGGTGATACCTTAAAATATATTTACAAACTTAATCGTGGTTGTTTCATGTGGGTTGCACAACTCCCACTTGATTACAAAGGCAGGATCAAATTCTGCCCCACTGGCACCGCAGTTGGACCATCTATTCTTGATGTGAGTTGGCCGGTTTTCTGGTCAGAATGGATAGAATTTGAGAAATATCGCAGCTTTTTATGGAATAATACGTGTGTTGATTTTGATAATAATATTGCATGCAATTATTTTTATAGATGTCTTGGAGGGTGCAAATATTCAAATGGAAGTCACTATGAAGTTGACCGATATGCTGCAAATAGTTTTATAAAACTTAATGGGAGGGGAATGAATGAAAAAACCTGCTGTATTAAATAAGGTAATAATTTTAAAGGGATCACCAGGAGTCGGAAAGTCTTTTACCGCCCGCAAAATTATCTCGACTTTAAAAAATTCTATGCTTGCGCTCATTTCCGTTGATGAACTCCTCCATATCGATCAACGAAAACTTAACGAAGATAAATTAAAGCTTGCCAAATTCCATGCTTCAATAATTGCCAGAAGTTTTCTCCGTGAACGTTTTGATGTAATTATCGAGTACACCTTTGATATCCCAGCCCATCTTGAGTTCTTAATCGATAAACTCAAACACAGTCATGTCGAGAAATTGCCCCAAGCCGATATCCGTGTTTACCACCTCACTGCTAAGTTGAATAATGTTATAAAACGTAACAAATCCCGGCGAGATGGTTCTGACCCGCTTCCAAGAAAAGTTCTTGAAAGATTGTACAAGAAGTGTGAGTTGACGGCTGGAAATGTTAACGGCGAAGTTATACTCCAGACAGACAAAATTCCATTGAAAAGGGTCGTGCAGCAGATACTGGCTACCATTTAGATGATTATCGACTTACATACACATAGCTATTATAGTGCGGATGGGCAGTATTCTATTCCAGAACTGTTGGATTTCTTTTCCGCAAAAGATATTGCCGGACTGACAGATCATGAGACTATTGCTGGTTGGGAGGAATTTGAGACCGAGGCCAAAAAAAGAGGAATAAAGCCTGTCCTCGGTTTGGAATGGTTTGCATATAAATGCCATATTCTCTGTTATTTTCTTAATGAGGTGCCGCAAGATTTTTTAGATTATATGGCAGACAGAAGGAAGATGGAGAAAAGCTGTATGTTCCAGGTTTGCCAAGAATTAAAGAAAAAAACTCCAGAACTTCTAAGTTATGAAAAGATTTTGGCATTAAAAGCTCACCCAGAGGAAATACTTGGATTGCCTGCGCTTGGACAAGCTATTTCTAATACAATGAATATCTCTGAAACAGAAGCTGAGGATATAGCAAGAAAAGAAAAAAGAAAACTTCCTATGGGCACTGTCCGCCCAATGCCTTTTTATCCTGATGAACTCATTGAAAAGATTAATGCCTGGAATGCTATTTCAGTACTTGCACATCCTTATAGAAAATCTGGCGGACAGATAGGTAGAAAATCGAGAGATGAGGTTGAAGAAAATATTCGCACGCTAGCTAAAGCAGGCCTCATGGGCGTTGAATTGTTTTCTGACGGAAGTACTAGGGAAGAAGTAGAGCACCTTCTTTCGTTATGTGATGAACTTGGGCTGAAACCAGGCGCTGGTTCTGATAAACATAGTCCTGGTAAGTCATCAGAATTAATAAATGATGAATACTTTAAAGATTTAGCAATCAAAAGGGTGAAAAAATGGCTGACTCCATAGAATTAAAGGATTTTCGTACCCTGAAGATGGAAGAAGAAAAGAAACTGATTCAGGAAAGCATTAATAAGATAATGAATACACTGTCTTTCCGCAAATTAGCGGGAAAAACTCAAGTTATACTTTCTCTTTCTGGTCCAAATGTGAGGACTCGGTTAACCCACACTATCGAAGTAGCTAAAATCGCAAGAGACATTTGCAAGAAACTTAAGCTGAATGAAATTTTGGGAGAGGCAATTGCGCTGGCACATGATATAGGCCATACCCCTTTTGGACATGTTGGAGAAAGAACCCTGCGCGAAATAATGTGTGATTGCGACACATTAAAAGATCAGGTTTCTGATTGTAATTTTAACAACTCCGGGTTTAAGCATAATCTTCAAAGCTTCAGGGTATTAAATAATTTTGAGCAGCTTGCTGAAAGTAAGGGAGAAGAAAAGCTAGAACAAATCTGGCCATATATTTTCTGGGGAGCAGCGGCACATAGCGAAATGTCTTGGGCTAAACCTCAATTTGGCATGGACAATGAAATATTCATAACATGCGAACATTGCAACTGGGTTTTTGTTTGTCATTTTCATGAGAAAAAAGAGTGTAAAAAGAATGTGCAAGGAAAAAAAGATTTAGAAAAAACTACCCAAAATGAAATATGCAAGCCATGGTATTGCGCAAAACTTCCCACTGTTGATACAAAGGAAAAGGCAAGAGAATTAATAAAAAAGGGTGAAATAACCCTAAAGGCTGATGACTCACTGGAGGACTATGTCAAAGAAGATTTTATTTACCCCGATTGCTTGGATGATATATATTGCCGACAGAAATGTTATATGGCGAAGCTCTGGAAATATAAGATTCACAATAAAAATTCATATTTGAAGCATAAATTCTTATATGACCATCCATTCCCTAATAGCTTTTATGCAGAAGATTTCTATAAATTCTTTTATGCAGACAATGAGGAGAATTATGATTTTATATCAGTCGAAGCAGTAATAGTTGAGCTTGCGGATGAAATAGCACAAAGGCAGCAGGACTTGGAGGATGGAATACAGAAAAATCTAATAAGTATGGGCATTGCCAAAGAACAAGTAAGGGATTTAGTCAGGCCGTTTTTTGCAGGACCCGATGAAATTAATAAAAAAGTAAAAGAAATTTATAAAACTAACAATCAAGAAGAACTTGGTAGCTTTCTGGTAAAATTTTATAGAGATATACTTACAAAATCAACACGATTAAATTTCCTAGATTTTAGCAATAACTTTAAAAGTAGCGGTATCAATATTTATTGCCTAATTAACAATGTTTTCGAGCTAGATGAATACAAGAAATATATTTCCTCGTGGCTAGATAACGAGCTATCAAATCTTCTTTCTGATAATAAATTTCATATAAATAAAAGTTTGCTGGAGCCATATTTTACAATTGATGTCAACGAAAAATATTTTTGTTTTATTGTTTTTTATTACTTAGAAGATTTATTGAAAATAGATAAATTAGAAGATTACAATATATTCAACAAGTTTATTGAATATCTAAAAAAACACTACCCTGAGGAATCTAAGGATAAACTAAAAGATATTGATAGTGTCACCGACAAGGTATCGTGCATTAAATGTATCAATTGTATTGAGCCAATTCTCAGAAAGGAAAGTTTTAAAGAAGTATATGACGATGTCCACAGCGAGCCGACAAAAAAAGAATACTGGAAAAGAATTACAGATTTAAACCTGTTTCAATTTTATTTTATTGAAAAACTTATTCAGGCCAATAACTCTACAATCAATACAGACACTGTCACAGTAAAATCAATCGTTGACAATATCAATGTTCCCAAATCTTCGACTGATGAATATCATAATGAATTTGATAGTGTTTACCAAAAGTGGAAACAAGCACTTGGCAATAGTGCAAATCAAGTGCTTTCTAATTTAGTTGGTTTTGTGTCCGATGAAGACTCCGACAAGGATACAAAAGAAAAAGAACTCAAAAAATTTAAGAGCAATCAACAAAACATGATTCTACATAGCGAGGCAGTAGAAAAAAACGATGGCAAGGCTGGCTATATTCTAAAGAGGCTTTTTAAGGCCTTTGTTGGTAATTCCCACCAACTACCAGATGAATGCTTAAGAATGATTATTTTCAATTTGATTGACTATTATGGTAATTATGAAAATGACGAAGAAAAATGTTTCAGAAACATTATCAATAAACTAAAAAAGACCGCACCGAAGACCTCCAATGATGATTTAATCAAGAGTGTATTAAGTTTGAATTTTTCTCTTATAGCCAATGAGGATAAGGATGAGACAAAAAAATATGAGGATCTTTTCCATAAGCTCTCGAATGAGATTAAAGCATTACTCGAAAAAAGATTATATCTGTATAAATTTTTAATACGTATTAAAGATAATGATGTTTTATACTCTTTAAAGAAAGCTATGATAAATGATAAGGTCTTGCTACAAGAAACACTCCGATCATTGCGAAGCGTTTTAGATAACCCCGTATTAAATGCTACTCCATTCTGGAAGAGCCTCCTCTCTCGAGGCATATGCGACTATATCGCCAGCCTTACAGACCAAGAAGCGATTGACGAGTATGAGAAGCTCTATGCAGGTGTTATGGAGATTGTTTAATGTGTGGTATTTGTGGTGTTTATGGTACAAGTGAAGCAAATAAAACCCGTAGAATGCTTGACTCTATTCTTCATCGCGGTCCTGATGGTAATACAGTCCATAATTTCCCTTGGGGTTCCCTCGGATTCTGTCGTTTAGATATTTTTGGCCCTCCCGGAGTAAACCAGCCTGCAATCTTTGCCAACAAAACAGCAGTTGTTTTTAACGGCGAGATTTATAACTTTGATGAATTGAATGCATTACTTCCAGATGGGGAAGAGGTCTCCGATGAGGCAAGCCTGATCCTTAAACTGTTCTTGAAAGATGGGGTAGAATGCTTTAAAAAGATAAAAGGCATGTTCGCTATTGCAGATCGGAAGAGCGTCGTGTAGGGAAAGAGTGTAGATCTCGGTGGTCGCCGTATCATTAAAAAAAAAAAAAAGAACAGAACAAGAAAACAGCAGCACG
>CAJVYT010000140.1 GCA_913009765.1 uncultured candidate division Zixibacteria bacterium | reverse complement strand
CAATTTTAAGGCCTGGTTTCACTATGGGTATTCTTCAGATTCGGGCGTGGAACAGGTAAGGGACTAGCCGTATGGGACAGCTTCAAATGCCATCAAGCAATTGTACCGTCATTTATCGGCGAGGAGCCGGTGCATTTTTCGCCAGGATAAATAAATCTGCCTCTTTTATTTTGATGTTCGGTGACTCCGACTTCATCGAACTCGTCAGTCACTTAAAGGGCGAGGGCGTGCGCGTCGAGATCGCCGCGGTGAAACGCACCACCCACAGACTGCTGATCGAGGAGGCCGACCACTTCCACGAGATCATCTCGGACGACTGGTTTACGCTAAGACCGAAGAAGGGTGGCAAGAAGGGGCGGGGGAAATGAGGGAAGATAGCTTAGAAGACTTAAAGATACAGCTTAGGAGGTTCGCTGAAGAACGAGACTGGAACAAGTTTCATTCACCTAAAAACCTATCCATGGCACTTAGTGTTGAAGTGTCAGAAATTGCTGAACACTTTCAGTGGCTCACTGGTGTGGAAAGTAACAAACTGCCTAATGACAAATTAGATGAAGTCGAAACTGAGTTGGCTGATACGTTGATTTATCTCATACGGTTGGCCGATAAGCTGAATATAAATCTGATTACAGCGGCACATAAAAAGATTGAAATAAATAGGAAGAAATATCCAGTTGATAAGGTCAAAGGAAAGGCAGACAAATATACGGAGTATGAGCAGTGCTCTTTATTTTTACAGCTGGAAAACAAGAAGCACGGAATCATATTGATAGTTCTATTTCTAGCCCTGTTGCGCTTGCTACCATCCAGCCACATTTATCAGATGAGGAAACTTCGACCATAAATAATATTATGAAAGATTATGGAGATTTGTATGCTTGGGGCGCTGTACCGGGAAAGAGCAATAACCGCAACTGGGGGGCTATGTCGTTTGGCGACCATGTACTGTGCGTTTATGATAATTATTACCATTACTATGCACGCGTGGCTGGAAAGATTCATAATAATGCTGTAGCAAAATCTATATGGGGGACAAAGTCTAATGGAGACACCTGGGAACTGATGTATTTTTTGACTAAACCTCAGAAAATATATTGTAGTGTTGAGGAAGTTTCTGATTATCTTCATACACTTTATTTTGGTTTTACTCGAATAAGCGACAAGCGTATAGCTTGCATATCTGAGGATATTGGTTCGATAGAGAAGTTTATAAAGATTAGACTATTATCTGATCTTTCATATAAGTAGACATGAATTAATAATTAAAAGTGAAGATACGGTTTGAGAAATATTTTACTGTAGCATTATTATACATATACAAGGAGGATATAAATGTTACCAAAGGCAGAACATAAATTGTTACCTATTGATGACTTAGACCTCGATCTAAATAATCCAAGAATACGAAAGTGGATAGAGAATATAAAGGGTGAGCCAAAAGCAGAAGAAATTTATCTAGCCCTTGGCGCTGAGAGTGGAGAAGAAGGCGGGCAAGGCGGCACCACGTTTAATAGTTTGAGAGAATCTATTCGAACGAATAGAGGGATCATCAATCCAATTATAGTAAATCAAGAAGACGATGGGCGATGTGTAGTTGTAGAAGGCAATACTAGGTTGGCTATATATAGAGAATTTAGAGATGAAGATACTAGTTCGAATGATTGGGATTACATACCTTGCATTATTTATAAGAATTTGGACTTGCAGCAGGTAGATTCAATTAGACTACAGACGCATTTAGTTGGCCCACGTGCATGGGATCCATATTCAAAAGCAAAGTACTTGCATTATTTAAGAACTGCAGAGCATATGCCCTTTTCGTCTTTAGTAGATTACTGTGGAGGAAAAAAAAATGAAGTAACAAATTATATAAATGCATATAAGGATATGGAAACTTATTATAGACCGCTTATCCCAGATGACGGTAGATTTGATCATTCTAGATTCAGTGGCTTTGTGGAATTACAGAAACCAAATATTAAAGATGCAATTATTTCAAATAATTTTAACCTATCAGATTTTTCACAATGGATTATCGATGGAAAGTTGTATCCATTGAATACTGTTAGATGGGTTGCACGTATCTTAAATAATAAAGAAGCAAAGAAGGTTTTTTTAAAGAAAGGCGCCAAAGAAGCATTAAAAGTGATTGATTCACCAGATTCATCTGATGATCTAAGCAAAGCAGGAGTAATAGAACTATGTAAAGCTCTTATTACAGCAATTAAAAAAGCTCAGTATGAAGAAATACAGCATCTTCAAAAAGACCAAGATAGTGATGAAGTAAGGGAAATATTAGATCTAAAGGATGAGCTTAATTCTTTTATTCAAACGATTGTCGGAGAAGTCTAGTCAGTGGTTTCATCAACCCATAACAAGCTGGTAAGAAAAATAATTGGTTGGGTTAAGAGTCAGCATGAAGTTAAAGAAAACTTAATTATTTATCATGATAATCCTGCTCCAATTAAAGCAGAAAAGCCAAAAAAAATTGGGGGATCAATACCAGATGTCTATGCACATTCAATTGACGGGTCTTTTGTTGTAATTGGCGAGGCAAAAACCATTGGAGATTTAGAGAAAGATCACACAATCATGCAGATTAGAGATTATTTGAATTATCTAAACAAGGTACCAGTTGGGATATTTGTTATGGCAGTACCACTATGGAGTGAGGCAACCTGTATAAACATGATTCTAAATATCAAGAAAGAACTGAATGTTACTTCTGTGAAACACCAAGTGCTAATTGGGTAGATTGTAAAATATATATTCAAAATAATGACAATCGTTCTAAAAAAAGAACCGTCGCTAGAAGCAAAACATTCTGCTTTTGTTTACCAACTTGAGGCAGTAGATGCTGTAAAGGATTTAGATTACGGAGGGATATTTCATGAGCAGGGCCTCGGAAAAACAAAAATTGCAATTGATCTAATATTGTATTGGTTAGAAAAAAAGATTATAGATTCGGTAATTGTGGTAACCAAAAAAACGCTTGTTAAAAATTGGGAAAGAGAGTTTGAGGTTCACACAAAAATGGCCCCGAGGGTTATTACCAATAGCAAAAAAGAAAATTATTATGTTTTTAATTCACCATCACGACTTTATTTAACACATTATGAAGTTTTTAAAAAAGAAAAAAAGCGTTTAAAATTGTTTCAAAAAGCAAGAAAAATCGGAGTAATTTTGGATGAATCCCAAAAAATTAAAAATCCTGATTCCGAATTAACGAAAGTTTATCTCGATCTGGCCCCAGGATTTACTAGAAGAATTATTATGACTGGTACTCCAATCGCTAATCGGCCGTATGATATTTGGGCGCAAGTTAATTTTCTAGACCAAGGGGTGTCACTTGGAAAGAAATTCGATGTATTCAAAGCCAACCTAGATATTACAAACGAGCTTGGTGATAATGAAGATAAACAGAAAATATTTAAAGAGGCGCTAGAGAATATTTATATATCAATCTCAGAATTCACAGTAAGAGAAACAAAAAATGGTGGAAGAATATCACTGCCAGAAAAAAAGATAATATTTCATACTGCAGAATGGGAGGAACAACAATATGAACTATATAAAAGAATCCAGAATGATTTGGAGACATTAATAATAAAAGATGGCATGCCTCGCTTAGATAATATTGAAGATATATTAAAAAAATTACTTAGGCTAGTACAAGTAGCATCTAACCCTGCACTTATAACTGAATCATATCAAAGGCATCCAGGGAAATTCAGGGTACTGGAAGATATAGTTTTTGACATAACTGACAGAAAAGAAAAAGCTATTATATGGACATCATTTGTTGATAACGTGCTCTGGCTGAAACAAGAATTTATACAGTTTAATCCCGCTATTATTTACGGAAGAATGAATACGGATGATAGGGATAGAAATGTTCAAAAATTTATTAATAAAAAGGATACAAAGTTAATGATCGCAACGCCCTCGTCAGCAAAAGAAGGGTTGACTCTAACTGTTGCAAATCATGTAATATTTTATGATAGATCATTTAGTTTAGACGATTACTTACAGTCTCAGGACAGGATACATCGCATATCTCAAAAAAAGATATGTTATATACACAATATCATAATGAAGGACTCCATTGATAATTGGGTGCATGAGCTACTCAAAGCCAAAGAAGTTGCAGCAAAATATGCACAAGGGGATATAAGTAGTGACAAATTTATTGAAAGTATGACTTATGATTACGGACATATGCTAAAAGAAATATTGGGAGTGAATAAGGATGGATAGAGGTAAAATTATAATTCGCTCAAAAAATATCGAGACAAAGGTAGGCGATATAGAGCAGGCAAAATTAAAGTTTTACCCAGACAATCCTAGGATTTACTCAGTTATCAATACTGGCGAGAAAGAACCATCACAGCGTGATATAGAAAATAAACTTGTTGAGATGGACCATGTAAAACAACTATATCAAGATATTAAGGCAAACGGGGGACTAATAGATCCCATTTTAGTAATGGAAGAAAGTTGTGAAGTTATAGAAGGCAACAGTCGCTTGGCAGCATATAGATTGTTGGTAAAAGAAGACCCGATAAAGTGGGGAAAAATTAGAGCCATGTTGCTGCCGAAGGGTCTTGAAGAGAGCTTAATATTTGCTCTTCTTAGCCAATATCATATTAAAGGTAAAAAAGACTGGGCGCCATATGAACAAGCTGGATTTATATATAGAAGAATTGAAAAACATAATATAAGTTACTCTAAGTTAGCGGATGAACTTGGTATGTCGCAGCGTGAAATTAAGAAACTTACTGAGATATATGGTTTCATGCTTAAGCATAAAGAGAAGAAGACAGCTAGATGGAGTTATTATGACGTATATTTGCGAGCACCAAAGACAGTACAAGATTTAAGAAATGTAAGACCAGAAATAGATAAAATTATTGTTAAGAAAATTAAAGGCAATGAATTTGAGAAAGCATTGGATTTTAGGAAACAGCTACCATATCTTGCCGCTGCAAAAAATAAAACACTTGAAAGTTTTATTAGCAATGAAATTACATTAAGAGATGTCTATGATCTTGCAGACGCAAGCGGCAAAACGTCGGATATATATAAAAAGTTAAATAAGTTCAGGAGCTGGCTTGTAGATAAAAAAACTGAGAAGAATGTTTCAAAGAAATCCGGGCAGGAAGCTAAGAAAATTATATTTGAGCTCGAAAAAGTAGCTAAGCAAGCATCTAAGTTGTTGAAAAAAATAAAGAAATAGATAGATAATTAATAAACCGTAATAATAGTTGCAGCAAACTAGTGCATAATTGTACTATTACAGTGCAATGAGTAAAAAAGAAAAAAAATACATCTTGGTCGGTCAGACAGGGTACTGTGGTGGAAAGAAAGTATTCATTGGTTTTGCACCGGCAAATGTTCTTCATTCAGTTAGTTTTGCTGATGTGCTAAATGAAGATAATGGGAAAGGCTACCAAAGACGGTTTAACAATAAACATAGCCTCGACTTTAGAAAATATATACAGCAGCCAGGGTCTACCACAATACCTCTGACATTTAATCTTAGGCCAGATAAAGCAAAGAAGTGGGAACTTGTAGTAAAAAAAAATGGACAAGCCAAGATAATAATTAGTTCTCTTAATTGCAAGGTCCTCTCCCAGGTAGATTGCCAGCACCGCCTAGGCTATCTGAGCGATTTAGAAATACCAATGGTGTTTATGACCTTCATTGGACTCTCACCCCAAGAGGAAATGAAGACATTTAATGTAATTAATGGTCGGGCTAGGGGTTTGAGCACCAGCCTTCTTGATTTTCATGACTCTCAGCTTATTGAAGATTTAGGTCGCATTAAGCCCGAACTTTTGGTTGCAACACGCCTTACTGATGATTCTGCTTCACCTTGGTTTAGAGGATTGGACCTTGGGGGAAATTCAACATCTGGCATGACTAGACGGGCGTCTCTCCGCACTATGCAAAAGGCGGTTAAGCGCTTTTTAAAAGAAACAAATATCCTTAATAGAAATACTATCGATGAAGCATATGTTGTGGTTCGAAATTTTTGGTGCGCTATAACTACTGTACTTGATGATGAATGGAAAAACCCAAGAAAACATTTTGTTACAAAAGGTATTGGGGTATATAGCTTGATGAGTCTATTAGGTGATTTGTATACTGAAGCAATTCAACAGAAAAAAGAATGCTCAAAATCATATTTTTCTGGAGTGCTATCTGACTTTATTGATCAATTTGATTGGTCTAATTCTGGGCCTCTAAAAGGTCTTGGTGGTGAGGCAGGGGTAAGTGTAACGATTGGTCTGCTTAGAGAATTACGAGAGAAATCTAGATTAAAGGTAGTATAAGATGGCCAAAAAAAATATTTTGCTAATTGAGCCAGGCTATAAGAACAAATACCCTCCGCTTGGTCTGATGAAAATTGCTCAGTACCATGGCCCGCATGGAAAAAATGACAACATTAAGTTTATAAAAGGTGAAGATAAAAGTGTTTTAGGGATGGCTTGGGACCGTATTTACGTAACATCACTTTTTACATTTGAATGGAAGAAAATTTCTGAATCAATTAATTTTGCGATTAAAGCGGCAAATAATCAGAAAGATAAAATTTTTGTTGGAGGTATTGCAGCTTCATTAATGCACGAAGAATTTCTAAAAGAAAATAGTTGGCACGGCATCAGGTTTATTAAGGGGCTGCTAACTAAGGCCCCCGCATTATCACTCCAGTTAGATGATTTTATTGATGAACTATATTCTTATGATACAGATGGCACGCCAATTGAGGACCTAATACCAGATTACAATATTCTTGATCAGATCGATTATATCTATCCAGTTAGAGATGCTTATTTTGCATATGCTTCAAGAGGCTGCATTAGGAAATGTAAGTTTTGTGGCGTTCCAAAACTAGAGGGAGGGCAGCGTGATGCCAGGTCAATTACAGAGGTTGTTAAAGGTATAGAATTACTTTACGGCCCAAAAAAAGATTTAACTCTAATGGATAATAACATTGTTGCATCCCCACGTTACAAAGAAATCATAGCAGAGATTCGAGACTTAGGTTTTGAGAGAGGTGCGACACTTAAGCGTGGGAGAGTGCCTATACAGAGAAGAGTGGACTTTAATCAAGGTGTAGATGCAAGAATCTTATGTAAAGATGAAATGTATTTACGAGAAATGAGCACAATAGCAATTAAGCCATTACGTATCGCATTTGATCATATTGGTGTACGAAAGGCATATGAAACTTCTATTAGAATTGCAGCTAATGTTGGATTAAATAGTTTATCTAATTATATGCTCTATAATTTTCATGATTCTCCACAAGATCTCTATGAGCGCATGCGTCTCAATATACATTTAAATGAAGAGCTTAATATACGAATATTCTCATTTCCTATGCGGTATCAACCAGTTTATATGAAAGATAGGTCACACATTGGTAAACATTGGAATCGTTATTATCTTAGATCTATGCAAATTATATTACAGGCAACACATGGAATAGTTAGTGGTGCTCCTAAGTTTTTTAAAAGAGCATTTGGAGATACTGTAGACGAATTTAGCGATCTTCTTTTTCGACCACACAAGTACATTTTTAATCGTTCCTGGTACGAGGAAATGGATGGCCAAGCAGAGCTTGAGGAATATGAAAGTATGATGAAAAATCTTTCAAGTAGTGACCGTGACGAATTACTCGAAATCCTGTCCTTGAATGATCCCAGTAAATATAAAGCAGCAAATAGAAATAATAAAAATAGGAAAGTAAAAGATACCATGCGCCATTATTATCATATGAAATACGAGGATGAACAGGTTATATGGGATAGGCAAAGAGAATATAACAAACAGAAGAAAATGGAAGATATTATGGTACCGGCGGATGAGAGGGTAGAGGACGTAGGATTGGAGGTTGTAGCATGAGTAATGTCATTGATATTCAACCTGTTGCTGTTGAAAAGATAAAGCAGAAGCCAAAAAAAATTACCAAGAACATTGTTGTTGGAAAAGATGTCCTTGAGCTCTTAAGTGGTGCTATGTATGTAAATCCACTGGTGATATTCCGGGAATATATCCAGAATTCTGCTGATGCAATAGACGAAGCAATTAATGCTAGAAGTCTGAAGGAAAAAGAAGGTTTTATAGAGATAGTTTTAGATAGAGAAAACCGTTCCATTAAGCTGATTGACAATGGGGCTGGCTTAGAAAATAAAGAGTTTGCAAAAAGGTTGGCAGCCTTTGGTGCTAGTAAGAAAAGAGGTACTAGCGCTCGTGGTTTTCGAGGCGTAGGTAGGTTGTCTGGATTTGGGTATTGCCGGGAGTTAATATTTCGTTCTCGTAGCTCTGGAGACAAATTAGTATACCAACTTTCCTGGGATGGCCAGAAGTTTAAACAGATTCTTAATGATAAAAATTATAGTGGTGATTTAAATGATGTAGTAAAAGAAGTAACAGAAATATCTATGTTTCCATCTGACAGTTACCCAGAGCATTTTTTTGAGGTTGAACTAAAGGGTGTTATTAGGTGTAAAAATGACCTTTTGCTAAATGAGGCTGAGGTTAGAAGCTATTTAGAGCAGGTAACGCCACTGCCATTTAATCCTGATTTCAAGTACGCAAGAGAAATACAAGATAAACTAGATAGCTATGGTGTCGGCAAGAACTACACAATTTATTTACAGGACATTCATCAGAGTAGTGATAATGGTAAAGAAATTCCAATGCCAATATATAGACCATTTTCTGACTCCTTTTATATATCAGACTCACTAGTAGATGAATTTAAAGGCATTCAATTTTTTGATTTAGAGGGATTAGATGGTGAAATAGTAGCGTTTGGTTGGATTCTTGATCATGGGTATCACGGAGCATTTTCTAATCAAAACAAATTAAAAGGGTTGCGAACTAGAGTAGGCAATATACAAGTAGGTAATAATGAAATACTCTCAGATATATTTACACAAACTAGGTTTAACTCATGGTCAATAGGCGAATTTCATATAATCAGCAAAAGAATATGCCCAAATGGCAGAAGAGATAACTTTGAGCAAAACGCCCACTATTTAAATTTACGCAGTCAATTGGCGCCAATATGCAAGGATATAGCCAAAACATGCCATTCAAAATCAGCGATAAGAAATAATATAAAACGATTTGAATGTGAGCTAGGGAAGACTAAAGACGGGCTAAAGATGCTTAATCAAACATACGTAAATAAGCAGTTAAAAAGCACCTTACGAGAAAGGGTAGAAGAGGCATTACAGATATTAGATTATATTTTGGAAAGTAAGGAATTAGGTAAGTCAGCAAAGAAGAGTCTAGCAATAAAGTTGGGAAGAATTAGAAATAAGTACAATGCACAAATTAATGGGAATTTTAAGAATAAAAAGGATCCGCTGATTAATATTTCTAGAAATAAACGCTCAGCTTACCGTGATGTATTTGGGCTTATTTATGAATGTTCTAATGATAAGAAGTCTGCACAAAAACTAATTGATAAAATAACACGAAAAATAGAACTATCTTAGTAAGGCTAACCTTTAAGCAATTAAATGAGGTTAGTGTGAACCACCCCGCATTCCACAGACACATGGTTAAGCAACCGCCTGAGTATCGCCTGCGCATATGGTGTGAAGACGCAAAACTCGGGTCAGAGAGGATTTATTGCTAATATTCGAGACCGCTTATAATAATAAATGTTCTCTGGCACCTATTTTCCTATTTCTATCATTTGTTTGTGCAAACTGAGGAAGTATGATGAGTGGTCAATGTCCATTTTGTGAAATTACCAAGCATGATGATGAAAAGAGAATCATTAAACAAAACGATTCTGCTTTTGTAATACGTGATAGTTATCCGATTAGTGAGGGGCACACATTAATTATCCCTAAACGCCATATAGCATCTTTTTTTGA
>CAJVYT010000139.1 GCA_913009765.1 uncultured candidate division Zixibacteria bacterium | reverse complement strand
TACCTGCTAAGCAGTTAGAGTCTATCTTAGTTGTGCCAATATTGTATCCTGTAACTCCTCTATTGCTTGTTTTTAAATTCCTTTATCATTTTTCTGTTGTCTCTTTTTTTTTTTTTTAATGATACGGCGACCACCGAGATCTACACTCTTTCCCTACACGACGCTCTTCCGATCTATATACGATGAGTCAAGTCAGTAGTATACTGATTGTCAGAATCAATAGATAAGCTTGTGTATGTAAAATTAAATCCGGCTGCAATACTTGGAGTAAAGAAAAATCCGCCCTCAAGACCGATATTATTTCCACTTCCCGGGTTTAATGAATCAGCACCCCAATCGGATAAATCACCGGTTGGAAGCCCAAATCCTCCAAAAAATGTAAATTCTGCTCTATCTTTATCAACGGCATCATCTTCTTGAGCAACAGCAGAAAGATTACATAGAACTAACAACATCACAAGGGTCAAAGCCAGCGTTTTTTTCATCATAAAATCCTCTAATATTTTTAACAATTATCTTCATATCTAAATCATCTCTTGCAAGCACATTTGCCCTACAAAAAATTGAAATAAACACTTAATTGACGCTTTGTCAACCAATTATATCCAAAGAATTTTGCAATACTTAAAAATAAATTACATTACACAAAAATTTATGTAAATACGTCATAAGCAAAAAACAGGTTGTCTTTTATGTATATTTACCTTATAATTTCCGTTCCAAATAGAGATTTAGGAAGCGTATGAAAGTATTAGTAATTGGTTCCGGCGGTCGAGAACATGCGATCGTTTGGAAGTTAAAAAAATCAAAAAAAGTTGATAAGATTTATTGTGCCCCGGGTAATGCCGGAATAGGTAAACAGGCAAAATGTGTTAATATTAAAGCTGATAACACAAAAGCATTAGTCGACTTTGCTCTTCGTAATAAAATTGGTTTAACCATCGTAGGACCGGAAGTACCTTTGGCAAAAGGAATTGTAAATGATTTTCAAAGAAAAAAACTAAAAATTTTCGGTCCAACCAAAGCAGCAGCACAACTTGAAAGCAGTAAGGTATTTTCAAAAGAATTTATGCGAAAGCACCATATTCCGACTGCTCCATTTAAAACTTTTAAAATTTATGCCGAAGCTATCGGGTTTTGTAATTCAGCACAGTTTCCTTTAGTTATCAAAGCTGATGGGCTTGCTGCCGGTAAAGGTGTGATAATAGTTAAAGATATTGAAGAGGCTACCAAGGCACTTGAAGATATTATGCTGTCAAAAGTTTTTGGGAATGCCGGCACACAAGTCTTAATTGAATCATTCATAAAAGGTCAAGAAGTCTCAATTATGGCAATTGCTGACGGGAAGACCATAATACCTTTACTGCCAAGTCAAGATCATAAGCAAGCATACGAAGGTGATAAAGGACCAAACACGGGTGGCATGGGGGCATATTGCCCAACTGAATTTGTCACTAAAGAAGTCATGACTCAAATAATGGATCATGTGCTTTCCCCGACAATTCATGGCATGTCGCAAGATGGTATTCCTTTCAAAGGTGTTTTATACGCCGGCATGATGCTTACTGAAGCAGGTCCTAAAGTATTGGAATATAATTGTCGTTTTGGAGACCCGGAAACCCAGGCGGTACTTCCTCTTTTAAAAACAGATTTAGCCGAACTTATGCTGGCATCAATAAACCAAACACTTGGTAATTTTCCAAAACTAAATTGGAAACAAGGAAGTTCTGCATGTATAACGATGGCATCAAAAGGTTACCCCGGGAAATACGCCAAAGGAATGCAGATAAAAGGACTCCATGACTTTAAGGAAGAAAACTGTTTTATATTCCATGCCGGCACTGCTCTTAAAGATAATAAATGGGTTACTGCCGGAGGTCGAGTTTTAGGTGTAACAGGTACCGATAAAAACTTACAATTAGCCCTTAATCGTGCGTACAAAGGGGTCGGCAAGATTAAATTTAACGGAGCTATGTATAGGAAAGATATTGGATTCCGTGTTTTAAAATCAACCAAAAGGTAACAAAAATATGGCAAAAGCATTTATTATAATAGGTTCAAAATCTGATATGGAATATGCTGAAAAGTGCATTGCTCAGTTGGAAGTTTTTCATATTAAATCAGATTTGAAAGTTTCATCAGCACATCGACATCCCGAACAGACTAAAGAATATATCCAAAAAGCAGAAAAAGACGGCTATGAGATCATTATCGCAATGGCAGGACTTTCGGCTGCTCTTCCGGGTGTAGCAGCTGCTCATTCAAATCTGCCTGTTATCGGTGTACCTCTACCGGCTGCTTTGGGCGGTATAGATGCTCTGCTGTCGGTCACACAAATGCCTCCGGGGATACCGGTTGCAGCAGTAGCTATTGGCTCACCGGGGGCTAAAAATGCTGCGGTTTTAGCTGCCCGAATTTTGGCTTTAAAATATGATGATGTCAAACAAGCTCTTATGAAACATCGTAATTCACTATAATTTACGGATCATTTTGTACCAATTTGTGTAGAAAATAATAGAAGCAAAATATAACTGAAAGGAACCACATGGCTCAAAATAATAAACAAACAGCCTCTCCCCTAATATTCATACTAACCGTCCTTATTGCTCTTTTAAGTTTTACGGCAAGTAGTTTTGCCGATGCAGCCAAAGCAAAAGAAGCATTTAATCAAGGATTGGAATTTGAAAAAGCAAATAATAAAATGGGTGCTATCGCATCTTATCAACTATGTATAAAAGAAGATCCTAATTATATTGATGCCTATATTAATTTAGGTACTATAAACTTTGTTAACAGAAATTACGATGCTGCCTTATCAAACTTTAAAACTGCAACTGAAAAAGACTCTAAAAGTTTTGATGCATTCACAAATTTAGGTAAAGTTCAATACAAATTAAAAAAATATGCCGAAGCAGAACTTTCCTTTAAATCAGCCTTATCATTAAAAGAAGATGCCGGTGCCTATAAAGAGCTAGGTAAGGTTTACTATAAGAAGAAAAATTATGCCGAAGTTATTGCTGCATTTAATAAAAGTCATGAATTGGGCGGCGGTGACCAGTTGACCTATTACATGCTTGGAAAAGCATACAAAAACAGCGGTAAAAAGGCTGAGGCAATAAAAGCATTAAAAAAATCTGCATCTATAAAACCGGATTATTATTTAGCTCATTCTACATTAGGACAAATATATTTAAATGACGGTAAATATTCTGCTGCTGCTGCTGCATTTAAAAAAGCGATGAAATCAAAATCAAAAAGAAGATATAGAGCTGCGTATAACTATGCAATTGCTATAGAAACTTCTGACCCTGAAAGTTACGCTGTCAATATTGCGAACTGGCAAAAATTCATCAAAATGGCTAAAGGTAATCCCGGAGCAAAAAATGATATTTCCACAGCACAGGCACATGTAAAAGATCTACAGGCAGCACTTGAAAAATCTAAACTTCAATAATATATAATATATCAGAATAGATAAAAAAAGCCCGCAAATGCGGGCTTTTCTATAAAAATCTATCTCACTGTGTGTGGAGGGTGTTAAAACAGCGAAACAGAAATTTTGGATAGTAATAATATCTTTACTTAAATTCTATTCGGTCAAACTCATCCCATTCAACTTCGATTTCATCACCGTCAGAAGTTGTAATAAATATCCCTTTATTATCCTCATCAACATCATTGGAACCTCTTAAGCGAAAAGTCTGTCCGTTTAGAATTGTTACAACTGAAGAACGATATGATTTCTTTTTTATCTCTTTAATTTTTGAAAATTCAATTTCAAATTCAACACTATGGTAATTGCCATTTAGCATTTCCCATGTATATTCTTCATCATTATCCCATCGAATCTGTCCCTCATAAGAATCACCTTCTTCAGTATAGACAACTCCTTGAAGCGGTTTTCCACCGTCAAAGTCTTTATAATGGATTATGCCGCGAGGAACTTTTTCAAATGTTACTTTATCAAATTCATCCCATTCAATAACTACCTGTCCAAAATCAGGGTCAGAAACAATAATTCCACGGTTACTGTCGTCAACATCATTTGTTCCGCGAAGCAGTAATTCATCGTCACTTTTTAGATACACTGTTGCTCCATTGGAGCTATACCGCTCAATTGTATCAATCCGTTTGAATTTTATTTTTTTAGAACGTCCTTTATGGTCACCGTTTAGAATATCATTAGTAAGGACTTCATCAATATCCCAACAGACAAACCCGGTGAATTCATCACCCCGTCGTGTTGTTACAGTTCCATATAAACGTTCCCCCATTGAAGATGTTTCATCATTATTGGCGGCAGAAAATTCAACAGTTTCAATATCGTCCCATTCTAATTCAATTTCACCTTCACGGGCATCTTCAATAATAATTTCTCTAATATCTGTTCCAATATCTGTAGAGCCGTTTCTTAATTCAACCTCTTCACCTGATTTTAATTGAATAAGCATCGCATTATCATCTATTACTTCAAAAGATTTTATATTCCCAAACCGAATTCCTGATTGAGCTGAATTACCAAAAGAGATGTTACCGGATGTTCCAATTTTAATTCCAAATATTTCTATACTACTTCTTCGTGACCGTTTTCTTGATGATCTTGATTTTCTCATATTTCGTTTGGGGAGATCCTTTGTACCATCAAGCATATCTACCCATGAAACTTCGTTTTTATCCCAGCGGATTAATCCTTCAAATACATCGCCATCAACAGTTGTGATTGTTCCATAGATACGATTAGAATTATCAGATGCAAATGAACTTGCCGATAAGAGTAAAAGAAGAGCTGTCCCTGCGAGTATATTTTTCAAAGCAACCATAGCAAATCTCCATTTTTATATTCTTTTTTCTAATTTGTCTACGGAAAAATTTTAAAAAAGTTACTTTTTAAGCTGAAAAAGATATTATTTACTTCAATAAGACCATTTTTTTGACAAAAACATCTGATAAAGCTTCAAGACGGTAAAAATATATTCCGCTTGGAGCAACCCGACCGTCATCATAGTGACCATCCCACGAAATTTGATAAAATCCGGCAGGTTGAGTTTGTTGAAGAAGTAGTCGTATTCTCTGTCCCAAAATATTGTAAATAATCAATGAAACGTCTGCTCTGCTTGGAAGTGAATAAGAAATAGTCGTTGAGAGATTAAATGGGTTAGGGTAGTTTTGAGATAACTGAATTTTCGCGGGTAGTTCAGGTGGTATATTATCATGTATATCAGTCGATACATCCACATTGACCGAACCGGAAATAACTTTCGGAGTAAACCGCTGACCTAATGTATCCAAAACATATGCTGTTATACTGTCTGTAATAATTGAATCAATTGAAGAAATTCCTAATACAGATTTTGTTGTAAAATAAATCTCTGCCAAATGGGAACTGCCAACATTCAATGAAGTATCAGCTTGGCTCATAGTGAGATTCAGCATAGCTGTTCCATTGGTATTATTAGCAGCATAGGTAAGAGTCGTAATATCGGGTGATGTGACACCTTCTCTTATTGAATCTAAATACAAATAGGTTGTATCAAATTGAAACGGAAGATGTATTTCTGTCAATCTATTCACCGCATCAAGGGTGAGTGATATTGCAACTGTTTGTAATGTCGGAGAGTTCGTTGTTGAAAATTGCAGTGTATCTGCTGATGTTTGGTAGTAATCTAATATTAGAGGCACCCGTACTGATTTATTAAATGAAAGTGAATCTGTTATTTCAATGTAGCCGGTATATCTCCCAAAAGCTGTCGATGAGTCTATAGAGACAACAACCGAATCTCCATCGGTACCATTTGTTGTATCTAACGTAAACCAGTTGCCGCTTGAGGTTGCTGACCAATGTAGTGTGTCAGTCCCGAAATTTGTTACGGCAACCGGTAGAGTATAATTTATAATTGAATCAGTATATATAAAAACCGAATCAGGGGAAGTTTGTATATACGGCATATCATTAACAATTTGTAATTGAATCACCAGTGTATCAGGCGACCCATTGGCATCAGATGATGAAAAGATTATCTGTTCGGTATATACACCGGCAGATAAAGCTGACGGTTCTACCGAAACAGACAAGGTATCTGACGATAATCCGGCATAAGATGAAAGAGTCAACCATATACTGTTTTCCGATGCTGTCCAACTGAAAGACCCAAATGAACTGTTATCAACTGATACCAATTGAGAACTACTGTCGGCAATACCTTCAAACATAATAAACGACAATGTGTCCGATGAAAGTTCCATTGTCGGAGTATAAATATTTAATCGAACTCCAACCGACAACGAAGAATCATTTAATGTATGGTCTCTGAATGTTAATATTCCGGTATAAATACCTCTTGGTAACGTATCAGTGTTCACACTCAATGTTACGGTATCAGTTGTCGTAGATGTTGTGGGTGTAACATCTAACCAATCCATATTTGAACTGATTGTAAAGTCAAGCGGGTTATAGCCGACATGATCGACAATTAATGTTTGAACAGCCGGAACCGCTCCGTCCTCCTGCATAGAAAACTGAATAGAATTTTCCGATACTGCTAAATTAGGGTCATTATAATTTTGTATTGAAGCATAAATATCGTAATTGCCGTTTCGCCTATCAACCCATGTTACATACCGCTGTCTTCCGTCAATTGCAACATCGGGGCTGACTTGTGCCGAATCTGAGTCTGTGTTCGCAATAAAATTAGTATCTCTGATTACGCCATCAACATCTATCATTTGACCGGATATATCCCAACTATTTCCTATAGAATCAGCCCATATAATAGCAACATTGCCAAGCCTATCGGCAGATATAGCCGGTTCGCGTTGAGCAGTCGCGGCACCATCGGTGTTTATATTTATTTCATCAGTAACAGGGACCATCGCTGATGTATATTTTCTTGAATAGATATCAGGATTATCAGGGTATGTTCCATTTCGCCAGTCAACCCATACAATAGTAAAATTACCGGCACCATCGGTAGTAACATCGGGAAATGCCTGACGAGTTCCGGTAGTGCCTTGATTTACCCGTATATTTGTATCAATAGGTACACCCATAGAATCAAAAACTTGTGCAAAAATATCATCGTCACCAAAACGGTTTTCATACCAAGTAACAACAAACCATCCTTGATTAGAGATAGAAACTCGCGGACGATGCTGCTGAGCATTCACATTATCATCGTTCATTAAAATATTGTTTCCAATGTGCGATCCATCTGATGCAACCAACTGTCCATAAATATCCCAGTTTGAATTTCTATAATCAGCCCATACAACGATACCTCTTTTACTGTCTGAAAGAGCAATATCAGGAGTTTCTCTTATTGAAGCAGGAGATTCAGTAGAAAGCTGGACATTGACATCTAATGGAGTAAAGACAGAATCATATCTTTGCGTAAATATCTCAGGATTTAACGGATAGTTTCCGGTGCGGTAATCTTTCCAAACAAATGAATAACTGCCTGAAAGTTCAACCGCAATGGCAGGTTCAAATTGATATGAGTTATTAGTGTCATCATTTATTCTTTGATTGACTCCAACAGGCAGACCTTTGTTATCATATTTTTGCATAAAAATATCTGATGTACCCTCTCGACGGTCAACCCATGTAATAACAAAGGATTGATCAACAGCAACAGCAATTCTTGGAGAATTTTGCAATACTGTATAGTTATCATCGTTCACACGAAAATCAGTTCGTTCTACCGCAAAAAGAGTGTGTGAGGCAAGAACAAATAGTATAAAAAATATAGTATATAAAGTTTTCACTAATGAAGTATAAGGCAAAAGAAATGCCCACTGCATAACAGTAGGCATTATAGATATAAAAGAATTTGTATATTACTATGTTCATGGCATTTACGCCAAGACATAATAAGCCGTCTGAAGTTTAAACTCGAAGAAAATGTCTTGCAAGTGGAAAAAAATTCCGATTACGTCAGATAATAATTCCGATATGGACGACTATTTGTTTTTCTTTTTATGACGATTAGCACGTCTGCGTTTTTTACGCTTATGCGTTTTAATCTTATGACGTTTCTTCTTTTTACCGCTTGGCATAATTCTCCGGTTTCTTTGTTTACGTTAAATCTCTAACTTGGTAATCATGTTTTTAAACTCGTTAGATGGTTTAAATACAGGAACTTTACGATCCGGTACCGGAACCACTTCACCAGTGCGAGGGTTTCTCGCCTTGCGTGCTTTACGAAGTTTAACTTTGAAGGTGCCGAACCCTCGTATTTCAATATTATGACCGGACTCAAGTGATTTTTTCACGGTATCGAGAAAAGAATCAACAACGACAGCAACGTCGGTTCTTGTTAGACCGGTTTTTTCGGCGACTTTTTCTACTAAATCTGCTTTAGTCACGGGGTCTCCCTGTGTCTAATTCATTTATAGGTTTCACCATTATTATTTTCACTCAATATTTCCTGCTGTAACTTTCTCTGGTTTATTCCCTAACTCTATGGGACAAGTCAAGATATGGTGTTTTATTGCAAAAGAAAAGGAAAAAATACTATTTTTTTAATATTATTTTTATTCCTGAAACATGTACATCAACTGTGGTTCTGAAAATCTATGTTCAAGAGAGTTGTCAATAATTTTACCAAAGTTGCCCATTAAGTCAAAGACTGACATTCGTTTACGCACATGAAACCGAACAACTTTAGGTTCAGAATCTAAACCGGCAAGGTCAGCAGCGATTTCAACAGCTTCTTTAAAACCACCTAACGTATCTACCAGTCCTAAGTTATAAGCCTGCAATCCGGTATAAATTGAGCCGTCAGCAAGTGGATAAATTTCTTCGGGGTCTTTTCCACGTCCTTCAGAAACAACTCCAATAAACTGTTCATAGGAATCCATAACAACTGACTTCAGCATCAGTTCTTCTTTTTTTGTCATTGAGCGGCTTGGATTACCAACGTCTTTTAATTCACCTGATTTTATCGTTTCGGTGCCAATCCCAACTTTATAGATCGGAAGAGCGTCGTGTAGGGAAAGAGTGTAGATCTCGGTGGTCGCCGTATCATTAAAAAAAAAAAGAAACAACAAGAAGAAGAAAAGAAACTAAAACACATTATCTATCTGGGAGGGCTTACAGATATTCGTAATCCGCTTACTCCTCATTTACGAAATCGCATGGAGGTAGCAAATGAACTCCAGAAGGGAAAAGTACCTGTTACAATTCTTCGAGCAGCAATTATTATTGGATCAGGCAGCGCCTCTTATGAAATAATAAAAAATCTGGTTCAAAACCTTCCCATAATTTTTATCCCCAGATGGGCAAAAAATCGGTGTCAGCCGATTTCAGTTCGTGATGTAATCAAGTATCTGGTGGGAGTGCTGGAAGTTCCTGAAACTTCAGGAAAAACATTTGATATCGGAGGGAAGGAAATTCTAACCTATGAAGAAATGATGAAAATCATAGCCAAAAGTATTCATAAAAAAAGACTTTTTTTACCTGCTTTTTTTCATAATATTTCTTTTTATTCTTACCTTGCCAGTCTGTTGACACCTGTACCAAATGCAATTACTCGTTGTTTAATGGAAGGGTTGAAAAATGAGCCGAATAAAAACTTCGCCTTACGACGGCGCACAGTTAATGTATGAAAAACTGGAAAAACCCGGACTGTTGCTCATGGGAGGCTCCGGGGAAAAAGCCAACCCGATGACCATCGGCTGGGGAGTCGTCGGGCGCGTCTGGGGCAGGCCGATTTTCACCGTGCTGGTGCGCCCGTCCCGTTTTACCAACCATCTGATACAGGAACTCGGCGAATTCACCGTGAACGTCCCTGCCGACAATATGAATAAAGAAGTGGCAATCTGCGGTACAAAGTCAGGACGCGACATAAACAAAATCGAAGTCTGTAACTTTGAACTCGTCCCCGGAGAAACCGTCTCTGTCCCTACCATCGCAAACTGTCCCCTGTCCTACGAATGCAAGGTCG
>CAJVYT010000138.1 GCA_913009765.1 uncultured candidate division Zixibacteria bacterium | reverse complement strand
TGTTTTTTGTCGTCTTTTTTTTTTTAATGATACGGCGACCACCGAGATCTACACTCTTTCCCTACACGACGCTCTTCCGATCTATAATAACAACAAAACAGGCATTAATATACCAGTTAAACCGAAACAGGTTGTGTCCAATAAGTCCTTGAAATAAAAGCATAATTAATGAGTATAAAACAGCGTCAATCAATGCCCGCTCAAAGTTATATTCCCATTTATATTTATGGTAAAGATATTTTAACATTTGAATAGTTTTAAATAGAACATATAAGAAAAACCCAAATGTCAAAAGTCCCATTATCCCAAGTTCTCCCATTAATTTACCAAGTAAGTTATGGGCATCCAGCCATATTCCATACTGATGGCGATTTTCCCATTTGAAACTTCCAATACCACATCCAAAGATAGGTTTTTGTGTCATAAAAACAAAACCTTTTACTAGACCATCAATTCGTCCTTGTGCAGATTCAGCGGCACCGGTATTGTCTTTTTCATATATTTTGAAAATAGTGGCAAATCGTTCTCTGTCCTGACTCGGCATAAAAGCGATAAATATTGCAAGCATGGCAAATGCACCAACAATTGAAATAGTTCGATATTTTGTTGTGTATGCTAAAAGCATAGCAACAAGAATAACGCCAACCATACCGCCTCGTGAACCGGTAATGATTATTGTCCAAAAAGTAATTCCTAAACTAGATACAAGAAGAATTTTTACCAATGTTGACTTGTAATACTTAATAAGAAAAAAGAAGAAGGGAATACCCAAAACTAATGAATTGGCGACCGAGTTGGGATCGGAATAAGCACCTTCTGCTCCGGCTAAACCGACAGCACGGGTAATCCCCATACTGTACCGTGCTCCGCCGGTATAATAATAATATGTAGTTGTGACCGCCAAAAAGATTTGTGAAAGAATAAACAACCAAACGATTGCATTAAAACGTTTAGGAGTATTGGCAATACGGGATGCAAAGACATACACTAAAAAGATTTTGAAAAAGAGAAAAAAGTTATCCCACGAATATTGAAAATCTCCTGAAAATAAAATAGAGATAAAACAAACCGCCATAAATGATAAGAAAGCTTTATCAATTAAAAAGAGATCAAATTTTTTATCTCTGATAGTTATGTGCATCAATAACGTCATTATAATCATCAGGGCAATTGTTTTTTCATAGGGGAGTTGTATTGGTGTCCATTCTTGCGGGCGGAAGAAAAATATAAACATATATACATATACACCAACCATTGGATATTTAAAAATAGTGAATAACAATACCGCACCTAAGATGACACCAAAAGGAATCAAATTATATGGAGGAGTAAGAGTCACAGCAAAACCGGAAGCTATAGAAATAACGATGACAGCTATATAAAAAAGATGTCTGTGAGTTATAATATTTTTTGATGAGTTATGCATATTTTATTATTTTTTTTATCTTTTTTGTAATATACGCAAATGCTTTTATACGAACTATAAAAAAATCAGCTTAAAAATTCCATTGGGTCTATATAGGAAATTGAAAACCTGTATTTTCCCGATTTTGTTGACTCTATTTTGTCGGTATATTCAATACGGTATTTCATGGCAGTTCCAAAATATTCAGACACTTTTTGTTGTATCTCTTTTTCAGTTGCTGCTGAGAACAACCTACTTTTTACAATTCTCAGGGTTAACTCATCAACTAAATTTTGAATTATTTGAGCTTGTGCGATTCCTTCAATGACCGCCATAAAGTAGATAGTCATTGATGCTCCCGAAATAACTTTTCGCTCCGATGTTACCAAAAAGTCAGTCACTCTTCCGCCTGAAATATCCATACGGGGTAATGTTCGACCGCAGGGACAGTCGCCTTTAAGAGGGATACCGGCATCTTCAATTTGGTATCTAATTAGCGGCATGCCGTAATTGAGCAAATCAGTTATAATAATTTTACCGGTTTCATCTGCTGCAACATCTTTTTCCTTTTGCTGAAATTCAAGATACAGTGTTTCCGATGAGATATGCATGCCATTATGTGCTGAACATTCTGATGCGATTATACTTGTTTCACGGCATCCGTAACGGTTGAATACTTTGCAGTCAAATACTTCTTCGATTATTTTTCTCTGTTCCGGTGTGAGAACTTCAGCAGATGTAATAATTGCTTTTGGACGGTTATAGTCAGAAATACAATTTTCTTTAATATAGCGGGCGTACAGATACATAGAATTGGCATATGCCAGATAAATTTCCGGTTGAAATGTTTGTAACTGTTTTACAAATGATGTCATTCTTTCGGCGGTAATATGTGAAGTGTCCAAAAAAAGTTTTCTTTCATAGTAGTCATCTCTAATTTTATTCTTCCAATTTTGCTGAGGAAGAAAATCTTTTTGATGTCCCCAAAGAACTGCTATCTTGACTCCAATATCCCAGCCAGCCCATCTATCATGGCGGAATGTGGATGCTTTGCGGGAGTGTAGTCTTTCTCTATCGACATAGAATTTGAGAGGTGAGCCGGTAGAGCCTCCGGTTTGGTTTAACAAAAGTTGATTATCCTTGTAATTGACTGCTCTGAGTTGTTTGAGATGTTGCTGTATATCTTGTTTTGTCAAAAAGGGTATTTTTTTTATATCTTCTAAAGTTTTGAAATCATTAGGATGAAACCCTGCTTTGTCAAAGCTTTCTGTGTAGAATTGACAGTTTCGGTAAGCATGAGAGAGAAGGTTTTTTAAAAGAAAAAATTGCCGTTCAGCAATTTTTTCTTTTGTCATATACTGTGTTTTTTCAAACTCTTCCAAGTATGTTGGATGTGAGCTGTTTTCATAAAACGCTAAAAGCGGATCTAAAAAATACTTTGCTATCGGTTTGAGAATATCCATCACAATATTAAAATATTTCTACTCTACCGGTCTTCCGGTACAGATATAGTTAAAACCGAACTCACGTATTGTTTTTGCGTTATAAATATTTCTTGTGTCATATACATTGAATTCATTCATTTGTTCTTTAATACGGTCAAAATGTAAATCTCTAAACTCATTCCATTCAGTCATAATAATAACTAAATCGGCTTTTGTACAAGCAGCATAGGCATCATTAAAATAATTGATACCTTTGATTTCTTTTTTTGCTTCATCCATGGCAATAGGGTCATAGGCATTGATAGTCGCCCCTTCTTCCATCATCCTTTTGGCAGCATATAATGCCGGTGCCTCACGGATATCATCGGTATTTGGTTTAAATGCTAACCCAAGCAGGCAGATTGTTTTGCCTTTGAGTGTTCCAAGCATCTTTTCAGATTTTTTGACTACATTTTCTTTTTGGAGAGCATTTACTTCTAAAATAGCTTTTGAGATTTTAAAATCATAGCCAAAAGAATCGGATACTTTTGCCAAAGCAGAAACATCTTTTGGGAAACAGGAACCGCCGTAGCCGGGACCGGGATGTAAAAATTTAGACCCGATACGTTTATCCATTCCCATCGCAGTGGCAACTTGATAGACATCACCTCCGACTTTGTCGCAGAGATTTGCCATTTCATTGATAAATGAAATTTTCAAGGCAAGCATTGTATTTGATGCATATTTTATCAGTTCGGCGGTCTCGTTTGAGGTACTGACTATCGGAGTCTCAAGTAAATACAGAGGGCGGTATATATCGCGAACAATTGCCAATGCTTTTTCAGATTTAGAACCAATCACTACTCTGTCAGGTCTTAAGAAATCATTTACAGCAGAACCTTCACGGAGGAATTCAGGGTTTGAAACAATATCAAAATCTATATCTTTTTTAAGACGTTCTTTTATCCGTTTTCTTAATGTTTGGGCGGTACCGACAGGTACTGTACTTTTGATAACAATTACTTTGTAGTCATTCATTGTATCGGCTATTTCATCACATACATCGAAAATATATTGTAAATTAGCAGTACCATCTTTATTTTCCGGTGTACCGACACCTAAAAAAATGCAGAGTGAACGATTGATAGTGTTTTTAAAATCTGTAGTAAAACTGAGTCGTTCCAATTTGACATTTCGTGCAATCAATTCCTTGAGACCTATTTCATAAATAGGTACATCACCGTTATTTAACATATCAATTTTTGATTTATCTTTGTCAACGCATATTACATGCATGCCAAAATCTGAAAGACAGGTTCCTGCTACCAAACCAACATAGCCGGTGCCTACGACACAAATATTCATTTAATTACCCTTTGTTTGTAAATACCAATTTATAAATTGATCCAACCCGTCATCAATCGAAACTTTTGGGTTGTAATGTAAAATCTTTTTAGCTTTGGAAATATCGGCAAATGTTTGATCTACATCTCCCGGTTGTTGTTTAAGTCTCTTAATAAG
This sequence comes from uncultured candidate division Zixibacteria bacterium, assembly GCA_913009765.1. The sequence continues at coordinate 5,593 of CAJVYT010000138.1, read as the reverse complement.
TGCTTTTTTCCCTAATTTATTTTCAATCTTTTTAATTAACTCAGAAAGTTTGATTGTATCAGACCTTCCAAGATTAAACACTTCATAGTCATATTCAGCCGTTCGACAGCTTAAAATACCGTCAACAATATCATCAACAGACGTATAATCTCTTTTTGAACCGCCGTCTCCAAACATTTGGATTTCTTCACCATTATAAATTTTATCGGTAAACAGATGAATTGCCATTTCAGGTCTCTGCTTTGGTCCGTAGACAGTAAAAAAGCGTAAACATGCAGACTTGATATTATACAAATGATGATAGGTATAGACCATAAGTTCCCCTGATTTTTTTGTAGAGGCGTAGGGTGAAATTGGGTTATCTACCGGGTCAGACTCTGAAAATGGTACTTTTTTATTATTGCCGTATACCGAAGAAGATGATGCAAATATCAACTTTGTAATTTTGTTATGACGGCACGCTTCAAGCAAATTCATTGTTCCGATTAAGTTTATGTCATTGTATAAAACAGGATTTTCTATTGAGGGTCTCACGCCTGCCATGGCAGCAAGGTGAATCAGTTCATCAAAATTATTTTCTGAAAATATTTTGTTTATTTCATCAGAATTTCTAGTGTCTGTTTCAAAAAGTTTGAAATTTTCATTTGCTAAAAAAGGTTCAATATTTCGTCGTTTAATCAACGGGTCATAAAAAGTATTAAAATTATCGATGACTGTGACCGTATGACCTTCCGAAAGCAGTCTTTCGACTACATGAGAACCGATAAATCCGGCACCGCCTGTTATGCAAATAGAATTTAGCATCTGTCCATATTTTCTAAGTTTGAAGTTACTCTAATTTTAGCCTATCTTACGCTTATGTCAAGTATTATCGGCTTATGGATGAGAATTCTAAATATAAATCATCAAACCACTTGTAAGATATTACATGAGAAAATTTTTCCTCTTTTACGTTTGTTAAAAGAATCCGGTTGTCATAAATTTTATTACAGAATAGTTTGCTCTTGATTTTTATGTTTTACTGTCGATATATTGCGTATATAAAATTACCATTTATCAAAACATACAAAAAGGTTATTTATGTATCGTTTTTTCAGATTATTAATTCGTGAGATGTTGACCAAAGAAGGTCGTTTTCGGATGAGGTTTTTTCTTATTCGAAATCTTCCGGGTAAATCAGGTGAGGCAATAAGAAAGAGTGTATTATCAAAACGTTTTGGTTCTGTTGGAGAAAATATTAAAGTTGATATTGGTCTCAGAATAAATAATATAGATAAATTGATAATCGGTGATAATGTTATTTTAGGAGTAGACAACTTTTATCAAGCCGGAGGCGGTATTGAAATAGGCGATGAGACCTGTTTCGGACCGGGGGTGAGTGTGTGGAGCCAAAATCATAAATTTGATGATCCTGAAGTTGCTGTGTATAAGCAAGGGTATGATTACAAGAAAGTTGTTATTGGAAAACGTGTCTGGATTGGTGCCAATGTCTTTATTATGCCGGGAGCAGAGCTTGGAGATGGCAGTATTGTTTCCGCAGGTGCTGTTGTCGGTGCCAAAAAATTTCCCCCTTATTCAATCTTAGCAGGAAATCCTGCCCGATTCATCGGTAAAAGAGAGAAAAAACAAGAAACTGACAGTCCTGAGAGCTGATTTATAGTATCTCTGCTTTTTTGTCGGTATCTATCAATTCAATATTCATTCCATGTTTGGCATATAGAAATGCTATATTTTCATTTTCAAATGCTTCGCCGGGCTGAGGTTTTGCAAGAATACGAATTTTTTGTTCTGTAAATAACTCCAACTGCTTATCCATATTATCGCATTTAAAGCACAGATGATGCAGCCCTCCGCCTTTTTTGGCAAACAGAAAAATAGGGGAATCTTCAGCAGTTGGTTCGATAAGTTTTACTACAAGAGAATTTTCTTTTTTTAAAAATACAACTTTCACTTTTTGACGGGTGTTAGTTACGATTTTTGTCATTTGAGAATAGCCGAAAATATTTCCCCAATGTTCTATACCTTTTTCAATGTCTTTTACAACAATTCCTATATGGTCAATAATCATTATGTAATTCTCCAATTATCTTTATTGAGAGTATTCTCTGTTGTTTATGCACATATCAATTATGTTACTTTTTTGTAGTTCTTTCAACTATTTTTCTTATAATATTTAGTTGTTATTGATGTGCATTCTTCATAATATTTCCGATATTCTTATAAAGAAGTGAAAAAAAGAGTAGTAGAAATAATATTAAAACCTGTTTTGAAGTGCTGAGTTAATTTATGGTCGTATATAAATGAAAAAAGTATTGATAATATCTTATGTATTTCCGCCTATGGCGGCGGTCGGCGGTTTTCGGGTTGTTAAAGCATGTAAGTTTCTTCCCCAATTCGGATGGCAGCCGGTTGTGTTAACTGTACGTGATGGGTTTAACTATGCCTATGATGAGGAGAGTCTGAAACAACTTGATTCCTCCCTTCCAATATATCGTTCAAAATATTTTTCCCCTATACAATGGTGGGACAGTAAAACACAACCAACTGAAAACTCAACTACAGTGTCCTCATCACAACAGAATACAAAATCAGAAGAAACGACAGAATCTTTTTCAGCTAAAATAAAAAAACAGATAAAAACTATGATTTCAATCCCTGATATTCATAATTTTTGGATTCCGTTTGCTGTTGCTGAAGGATTGAAAGCAGCAAGAAAAGAAAAATTTGATATAATTCTATCAACCTCACCACCTGCGACAGTCCATATTATAGGAACAATTCTTTCATATCTTACCGGTAAACCATTTGTTATAGATTACCGTGATTTATGGACACAAAATGAATCGTACCATAATCGTAACCTTCCATGGTTATATAAAAAAATTGACAGGTTTTATGAAAAACGTGCCATAAAAAGAGCATCGGCAATAGTAAGTGCCACAACCGGATTTTCTGATTCGTTGTTTGAAAATAACAGCTATAAAAAACAGGAACAGTTTCAAGCTGTTACAAACGGTGTAGATGCTGATGATTTTACAGATATTAAATTTCCAAAATCAAAGAATAAAAAATTCATAATTTTGCATCTTGGTTCTTTATATGGCAATAGGAATCCAAAATTCTTTTTTGATGTAATGCAGGCATGGGTATCACAAAACAAAGAGGTGAAAGAAAATTGCAGAGTTCTCTTTATCGGTAATACTCCGGGGTATGAAAAGTCTTTAGTAGGTACTGAAATTGAATCAGTTGTACAATTTGAAAAACATATTCCGCAAAAACAGATACTTCCCAAGCTGTGGGAATCAGATTTACTTCTGCTCATTTTGGGTTTTGATAAAGGCGGCAAAAATGTTATGCCCGCCAAACTCTATGAATATATTTGTACCAAAAGACCAATATTAGGGTTTCTTCCCGAAGGTATGGCGGCTGATGCGATTGAAAAATATAACCGAGGCACTGCTGTGACTTCTGAAAATATAGAAAAAGCAATTACATTTTTAGAATTACAGTATCAAAATTGGAAAGAGCAGTCAGAGGAACGAATTTCTAAATTTGATTTACCGGCTGAATATGACAGAAAAGAACAAAACAAAAAACTCGCAGAGATTTTAAATAAAGTATTATCTCCGTAACTACTTTTTTGTTTTTCCAAAACTTATTTTAGCAATCAATTTTTTTATTAAATCTTTTAGTTTCTGAATTTCTTCTTTGGTAAAAATATGCATTACATATAATATCAATACATAGCTTAGCCCGATGAAGCCTTTTAGTCCTATATTCAAAAGAGTATTATTGGTTTCAACAAACGAGCCTATAATATATATAACAATGGCACTACCTAAAATTTTTATGAGATTTGTTGTTTCCATTTGTATTGGATAAATTTTATTTGAATAATAGTATGACAAGGATGGTTTAAATATAAAACTGATTAATGTAGCAACAGCAGCCCCCCAGATAGAATATGTTTTGATAAGAAAATAATTAAGAATTAAATTTAAGATTGCTGTTGCAATATTGATACCTGCCAACAGCTTTGTTTTTTTCTTAATAAGAATCCCAATGGAAAAATGAGAATGAAAACTGAGGAAGATATACGACAGAGTAATAATAGGTACCACTTTATAGCTTTCCCAAAACTCTTTGGCTAAGATAAGTCTTGTTAAATCTTTGGCAAGAATAGATATTATTAACCCTACTAAAGAAATTACAAAAATAAATAATGTAAATATTCGTGAAAAATTATTCTCAGCTTCTTCATCTCCAAAACACTCAAATCTTCGAGGTGTCCAAATCATATTAAAAGGAGCTCCGACAAAAGTAATTGCCAGAAGACCTAGTTTATATCCAAGCGAATATAAGCCTGTCTCAGCTAATGAAGCAAAAGACCTTAAAAAATATCTATCTGAAAGGTTTACTATCTTGTGACCAATTTGAGAGAAAATAATAGGAAAGCCGAATGAAAGCATTTCTTTAAAAAGAGAAAAATCAAAACGAAAGCCTACAGTTTTGATAGTCATTGGTAAGAGAACAATAACCTGAAGAGATTGAGATATAAGCGTTGCCAATAATATGCCTTTAACTCCTATTTGAAGCACAACTACAAATAATATATTAAAGGATAGGCTCACAACTAATCCGCCAAGGTTTGAAAGCGTGAGTTTGAGGGATTGATGGGTCACCCGAAAATATGCAAAAATCAATTCAAGAATAAAGCTTAATGACATATATCCAAGGGCGATGACAAGAAAGGAACCGTATTCAGAGGAACCTAATAATACTTTGGATAAAAATCCATTTATGGGTGATAAGAATGCGAAAGAGACAGCAGACAAAGCTATGAAACTTATCAGCCCAACACTAATTACCTTATTTTTGTCTTTGATATTTTTATAATCAAAAAAGAACCTACTGACAGCATCTGTGATACCGGAGGATATAACGATACTCAGCATAGATAATGAAATGGTAATCAGTTCAAGAATTCCATAGTCTGCCGGAGTAAGAAATCTCGTATAAATCGGAATCATTATAAATGAAACCATTCGACTCAACAAATTAGCAATAGAATAGGTCGTGGAGTGTTTTAGGATAACTTTTAATTCACTAATAAGAGATTTCTTCACAGATTATTTTCATCCTTAGATTTTGTATGAGTATGTTGCGGATTAATCTGTTCATTGTTATTAGTCGAAAAAATAAACTCTCTGGCTTTATCAAGTTTTTTAAGATACTTATTTTTATCGTTTATTATACTGTGAAGGAAAGCTAATTGCCCCAATATTTTTAAACTCCATGATTTATGAACGATACTTTTCGGTACAGAATTAAACAAATTTAAGATAGGATAAAAGATACAGATTAGCTTGGCTTTAAATGTAAGTGAAAAAAAGAATCTGCCTGACTGCAGTATTTCTTTGCATGATGCAGAATAAACTTCTCGTTTGACATCAATCCAATAGTTGCCCAATGGTTGACAATACTTACGGTTAGACATACTCGGCTTAGTGGATATGTCTTGTATGTGAGAATTTGAAACAGTATCCATCAAACTATTATATTTTAATCTTAGTATTTTTTCTTGTAAATTAGT
>CAJVYT010000137.1 GCA_913009765.1 uncultured candidate division Zixibacteria bacterium | reverse complement strand
ATTTTGAAGCCCCAATTCAAACGGCATCTGTCAATAAAAAAACTTGGGATTTTATATATTTCCAAGAATTTGTTCGTGAACCATCTGATACAACAGCAATTCCACGACTTCAAACTCTTAAACGTAAAAATTGGGTGATTCCATTTAAAGCAGAATAATGTGTCTAAAAGATGTTTTATTGAAAAAACTGGTTGTTACCGGTTTTTTTATTGGATACATTACAGAATATATAGTATTATATTTTTAAGAGAAATGGATTTTCAAACACAAATATACAAGGAGAAAAAAATGAAAACAAAACAAATGTTACCTCTCTTGCTGCTGATGATTATGTCGGTCAGTATGATTGGATGTGGTACACAGGTTCCATCGGGGTACCGTGGGGTATTTTATTCCAAGTTTGGTGCCGGTACGGAATTTGGTAAGATTTATCCTGAAGGATTTAACTGGCACATGCCGTGGAACAATATGTTCCTTTACAAAATTCAGTTACAGGAAAGCAAAGAGAATCTTACCGTGCTTGCATCCGACGGTGCATCAATTCGGATGGAAGTCTCAATTATGTATCGACCGCTTGTAACCAAGCTTGATTCTCTGCAGTCTACTATAGGTCAAAACTACTATGCTGTTGCAGTTGCACCACAGATTAGGTCGATAGCCCGTCAAGTTGCCGGTAATTTTAAGCCTGAAGAGATTTACTCAACAAAGCGTGATGTTCTCGCAGATGAAATGATTAAGAAGCTTTCGATAGAATTAACAGATAAATTTGTAACTATTGAAAATATTCTTATTCGAGATGTGCAGATGCCGCCAAAAATTGCTGAGGCTATTAACTTTAAATTAGCCGCCGAGCAGGAAGCATTACGAATGAAATATACTATTGAAAAAGAGAGAAAAGAAGCCGAGCGGAAAAAAATTGAAGCTCAAGGTATTTCTGATTTCCAAAAAATTGTTTCTGCAGGTATTACCTCATCATTGTTAAAATGGAAAGGCATTGAAGCAACTCAAAAGATTGCTGAGTCGCCGAACTCAAAAGTTATCATTATAGGTAATGATGCAGGGTCACTTCCGATTATCTTAAGTGCCGATAAAAAGTAAATAACAATTTGATTTTCAAATTGAGGGTTCAAGAGATTGAACCCTTTTCTATTTAATTGAAAATGTTTTTATCAAACTTATTAATCGGTCGTGTGTAGATAGATTATGTACACTTGTGTTAAATTTATTCAAATTGTAATAAAATTTTTGTATGAAGATGTTTTGATGTCTTTAACGTCATTTTTTCCAATGGTTACTTTTCCCATATTGTTTATTATACTTTCATATATGATTATGTATTTTGTTTTTAAACTGATTATGCGAAAATCTAAACCATATAAATTGTTGATTTTTTGGCTTTCTGGGATTTTGTTTACTCCACTATTGGCATATTCAGTTATGTATTTTCCCCCCGTGATTTTAAATTATTCTCCTCAAAGAAGTTTTGACTCTGAATTATGGTTAAATGATCCATCTATTCGTGGAGATATGATAGAAGATTTGCTGGCAAATAACTTTTTAGACAATAAATCAAAAGTTGAAGTTCTCGGATTGTTGGGAGAAGAATCTGAGTATTGTTCTGCTTTTTTTTCGGAGGGTGATTTATGTTTTTTAGTAAAAGAAGCAAAGTATTACAGAGACCATCCAAGTGGAGAGTTCCTAATTATATGGTTTACAAATGATAAAGTGTCGAATTATGTTGTGAAAGAAGTCGGTTATTATTGAAGATTTATTAATATAAAAGTAAATATGGATTCGGAACAGGTATTCCAACCTATTAGGTCAGAACCCTTTAGCGGCTCTGACATCTATTGGCGGAAATACTAAAGATTTCCAACCTACAAATATTATCGTAATTTATTAAGTACCATTGTTTGGATAGCTTTTTTTGCCATATCGCCGGATGTTTTTTCAACATCAGGGGAGTAATTGGTTGTACCATTGATGTCATAGGTATAAACAGCACCGTTGACAGCTTCTACAAATTCTATCCCCGCCATATCAAACCCGACTGAGTTACAGATTTCGATATATTTGGAAACTATCTGATGCGAGAAATTTGGAATATATGAAAAGAGCGATTCTCCGTCAGAAACATCGCAGACCGCTTGAGATTTCATGTCTGTACGGCAGGCATCGGCAGGACAGAGTTCAAAGCCTTGTTCGGTTGATGAGTGGAATGCATAGACAAGTTTGCCGTCACAGATTTCAACTCTGGTTATGCGGTCGTTTTTCGGTTTGATATATTCTTGTAATAATAAGATTCCATCGGGTGAGGGAATGTATTTGTCAGATTTCAGATAGCTTTCAAGTTCGGAGACTGTGTTGCAAAGAGTGATACCTAAGCCTTTGCCGGAGCAGTTATGCTTTGTCAAAAAAGGCAGAGGCATTTGTGCTGCTGCTTTTATTAATTCGTCCGGCTCTGAACCAAAAACAGTTTGAGGGTATGACAGCCCATTTCGCCTGAGCAGTTTTATCTGCTCGACTTTGCTTAGCTCATAATTTATGGTACGGTAGTCGTTGATAACGGTGCGATTGTAAGTTGCCAAATATTCTAAGTACATTTCACCATTGATATAGGCATGATTATGTCCTCGGGTATGCGATGACGGGGAGATACGGTTAATATACAGAATATTGTCAGGCGGCTGGTTTAAGTCTAAAGTGAATTCATCAATTTTGTTGAGACGATATTCGACGTTAATTTCATCTAAGGCGTTTGTAAAAAACGGAAGCCAGTCTTTGTTTTCATATATCAGTTCTACCATGCGGGTAATAAACATAATTTATTTAAGATTCCAATTAAAAAGTAAAGATGTTATAAATTTTAAGTTGCAATTTACTATTATCATCTTTATGCTAAAAAAGCAAAGGGTTTTATTAAATATTTGGGAGAGTAGTATGCTGTTTCTAAAAAAGTTTTGTCTGTCTATGTTTTTGGTCTTATTGCCATTGAGTATTTCAAATGCTCAGAAGAATGATATGGTCTCAAAACCTATTAAAGATACATTAGATGTCTTTCGTAGAAAAGTACCATTGTCTTTTGAGCATTGCTGGGAGTCATTTGAAGGCTATGCAAGAACAACTGAAATGATTTGGAGAGATTGTAACCTTGACGGATATGTTGATGGTGTTTTTATGAATGGGGACAGCACCAAACAATCAAATTTTATATATTTGCTAAAGCTCAGAGGTCAAAAAAAAGAAGCATCGTGGAAATCCGAGCGATTTGAGAAAACTGTCGGTGGTGCTATTGGTGATATTGATGATGATGGATACCCTGATTTAGTTGAGTGTAATACAGGAGAACTCTGGATTTTTAGAGATTATGAATATGCTTACACTCGAGCTGCGGTATATTATAGTAATTCTGGTTTGCTTGAGAAAAAGCCTTCGTGGATTTCAAGTAGAATTGATTATAGTACCTCCTGTGATTTAGGTGATTTTGATAATGACGGTGATCTTGATTTGGGAGTAGCAACAGGAGTTGACAAGACTTCTCCAATTCGGGGAGATACCCTTGCCCCAGCTTATAAGGATATTGTGTTTAAGAATGAAAATGGTAGTTTGTCTGACACACCTACATGGTTGTCTCTTGATACTACAACAGCAAACGATATTGTGTGGGGTGATCTTGATAATGATGGTGACCTTGATTTAGTTTGTGCGGTCAGATTACATGGTGGAGTGATTTATAAAAATAACGCAGGGATTATTGATTCTGTAGGTACTTACTCTTCTTTTCAAAAAGGTAATGGAAAGAAAATTGTACTCGGTGATATCAATAATGATAAATACCTTGATATAGTAATAGGATACTACAATAATGATGGTCTCAAAGGTTATACCCAATTATATTTAAATAATGGTTTCGGAGAGTTTTATACAGATTCAAAGTTCACATCTTATATGCGAAAAGGTGTTAAAGGATTAGCATTATATGATTATGATTGGGATAATGATTTAGACTTAGCTGTTTGTCAGATGAAAGATAGTACTTTAGTCTTTGAAAATGTGAGGGGGAAATTTTCAAAGGATGCTGTTTGGGGAGTTAATTCTCGAAATATCGCATCAGATATTGCATGGGTAGATATTGATCGTAATGGTGTAGAAAATATTGTTGAGAAAATAGAAATAGAAAAAAATAAAAAATTATATTATACTAATGTCCTTCCATTGTACGCAATAGATTCTGTCTTTGTCGACGGCAGAAGATTAACGAATAATGAATTTTGTTTTAATTTAAAATCTGGATGGGTTTCTTTGAGAAATGTTCCGAGTGCTGAGTTCTATGTTTATTATAAATATTCCTTTACAAATGATTTAGCAGTAACAAATATTGATTCATTAAATTTTACCTTTAAAAATATTAAGAAACCAAGAGTTCAGTTTAACTCATCTTCGTGGATTGGAAATGTCCCGTACTCCGTAAGATTTGTTAATGAATCTCGATTTAGTAGGAAATCAAAGTGGGCGTTTGGCGATGGGACAACTTCTACGATAAAATCTCCAACTCATGTATATGAATTGCCGGGGATTTATGATGTGACATTAAAGACGAAATTGAGAAATAAAGCTATTAGCCATACTAACCTAAATATGATTGTTGTGACAGCAGACACTATAAAAAGTGAAAAAGTTGTTGGGAGTATCAATGAAGTTGTTGAAGTTGAGGTGTTATTGCACAATCAGTTTCCTGTTAATGAAATGATTATTCCTGTATCTTATAGTGGAGAGGTTGAACTGGTGTATGAATTTTTCTCTGTTGATGAATGTCGTACAGATAATTTTGAAAAAGTTCAGCTTATACAATTTGATGAATTTAATAAAAATCTGACTATACTTTTTTCAAATCCATCAGGTTCTACGGATTCATTTTTACCATCGGGTGAAGGAGTTGTTTTAAAACTACGATTTAGCATTGATGAGAATAGTACAAGAGGTAATAGTACTCTTATTGACTTTCAAGGATATTCTCACTATAAACCTACGGTATCTAATAATGAATTCTCCTATCATCCAATAACGAATTCAGGGGAAGTCTCTTTATCATGCTGTATTAATAAAAGAGGGAATGTTGATGGCGATCCTTATGATGAAACAAATATTAGTGATGTGATCTTTCTAGTTAATTATTTCTTTAGTAAACATGATGCGATTTTTCCACAATGTTTTGAAGAGGCTGATGTGAATGGAGATAATCTTTTAGACATCTCCGATTTAGTCATGTTAGTACGTTATGTTTTTGAGATTCGACCATACAACACAATAGCAGTATGTCCTTAAAATTTAATATTGTTTAAAAACATTAAAATCAATCTTCTTCGTACCTCTGCTTGATTTTGTTCAGGACATCGGGGTCGGCGAGTGTTGTTGTATCGCCCATTATTTTTCCCATTGCGATATCACGCAATAGTCGACGCATGATTTTGCCAGAACGGGTTTTTGGCAAATCACCGGTGAAAATTATTTTTTCAGGTTTAGCGATAGCTCCAATTTTTCGAGCGACAAATTCTCTCAACAGTTTTTCATATTTATCGCTTGGCTGAATATTTCCGCCCAATGTTACAAAAGCAATCATGCACTGACCTTTCATCTCGTGGGGAATACCGACAATAGCTGCCTCAGCAACATCAGGATGAGCAACCAGCGTAGACTCAACTTCAGTAGTCGCAATACGATGTCCTGAAATATTGAGTTCATCGTCTATACGTCCTAGTACCCAGAGGTATTTATCTTTGTCAATTTTGGCACCATCACCGGGGAAATAGATATTATCCCATTTTGACCAATAGGTTTCAATAAATCGTTTACGGTCACCCCAGATACCTCGAAGCATCCCGGGCCAAGGTTTTGTAATAGCCAAAAGTCCGCCGCCTTCTTTGACTTTTTTGCCGTTTTCATCTAAAATAACAGCTTCGGTTCCCGGAAAAGAATGTGTTGCCGAACCCGGTTTAGTTGAGGTAATTCCGGGGAGAGGTGTTATCATAATATGTCCGGTTTCAGTCTGCCACCAAGTGTCTACTATCGGACATTTTTTATTGCCGATAACTTCGTTGTACCATATCCATGCCTCAGGATTGATCGGTTCACCAACTGAACCTAATAATCGAAGTGATGAGAGGTCATGCTTCTTGGGATGTTCCTTACCCCATTTCATAAAGGCTCTGATAGCTGTTGGAGCAGTATAAAAAATCGAAACACCATAATCTTCGATTATCTGCCAAAAACGGTCTTCCTCTGGCCAGTTGGGAGCTCCTTCATACATAATTTGAGTCGCACCATTGGCAAGAGGTCCATAGGTGATATAAGAATGTCCGGTAATCCAACCACAGTCGGCAGTACACCAGTAGACATCATCATCTTTAATATCAAAAACATATTTTGTGGTTGTATAAACTCCAACTAAGTATCCACCGGTCGTGTGCATGATACCTTTAGGTTTTCCTGTAGTACCTGAAGTGTAGAGAATAAAGAGCGGATGCTCAGCATCAACATAGGTCGGTTTACAATAAGCATCGGCATCCTGCATCAGTCTGTGATACCAATGGTCGCGACCTGCTTTTACTCGCAGAAGAAAGTCACCTCGTTTTACAATGACAACATTTTCAATAGATGGGCAGTCGGCGATAGCAATATCAGCATCATGTTTAAGAGGCAGAATCTGTCCACGCCGATAGGCACCATCGGAAGTAATAAGAAGTTTACATTCGGAGTCATTAATACGGTCACGAAGTGAATCAGGGGAGAAGCCGCCAAAAATAACAGAATGAATAGCACCGATTCTGGCACAGGCAAGCATACCGATAACCAGTTCAGGAATCATTGGAAGATAGATAGCAACACGGTCGCCTTTTTTGATACCGAGCGATTTTAAAACATTAGCAAATTTATTTACGTCACGGTAGAGTTCGAAATAAGTAATAGTTTTTTTATCTCCCGGTTCACCTTCCCATATAATAGCAGCTTTGTTACGTCTGCCTTCAGCAATGTGTCTGTCAAGGCAGGTTTCGGTGATGTTTAGTTTACCGCCGACAAACCACTTGGCATCAGGAGCTTTCCATTGGAGTGCTTTATTCCATTTCTTTTTCCATACAACTTCATTTGCCATTGATTCCCAAAATTTGATTGAATTGTTTTTTGCTTGAGTATAAATAGATTTTTTTGCATTCGCTTGTTTTATGAAGTGAGCCGATGGTTTGAATTTTCTATTTTCATGTAAAAGGTCACCGATATTTTCTTGTTTAGATTTAGAGATGTTTTTTTTGGGCATAATACTCCGATGTTTATTTATTTTATTACAATATGCAACAATTTTAGTGTTGTTGTCAAGTTGTCAGCTTTACCTAAATATCTTGTGTTTTTGTTTGAGAATAATTATGATAAAATCATAATTTAAAAAAAATAAACATGTCTCAAATTATCTATAGATTTATTCATTTATTACATTCCAAAACGTTCTAAAATCTGTTTCAAAATAAAAGATGAAAAAAAATTCATACAAATGCACTTTCTATTCATATTCAAAGACTCTCGAATGCACTATTTGTTTAGTTGAGGGAGTAATCTCTTAACTTGTAGAGGCTTATAACTTGGCAGGAAACTTGCTTTTAGAACTATCAGATAACTCTAAGTTCTTGACAATTTTACCAATTGAGGTATATTGATTTGAAAATTGTATTTTACATAGATACTACATTAAGTTACTTCCTTAATTTACCCTGTTTACTTTTTAAACATAAGAGTAACAAAAACTGCGTTGTAAAAAGACGGGTCTTTTAACTACGCTTAAAATGAGATGGAAGATGGGTTCTTTTAAGGTGAGTTTATATATAACTTATCTCTTTGGAGGAAAGATGAAGCAAGTTGGGCTTAAAAACTTAGCAATTTTTTCTTTACTTTTATTATTGTTTTCTTTTTCAACAGCTTTTGCTGCAAGTACTGATATTGATAATGTTCATATTTCTAAAGATGCAACTTCTCAATTTTCATTAGCACCTGCCACCCCTCCGGTTTTTAATGATACTTTTTATGTGTGCCCCGGAGACTCTATTTTTGATACACTGCTGTATGCATGTAATAATGTAACTGATCCTCAGGTTCTATTTGAAATTTCTGATGGTCCGGGGTCCTTTACATCAGAAATTATTCCTGTCTCTGATTCTATTACAGGGTACTACTCATATCTTCCTCAAACAGAGGGAGATTTTTCTGTTGCCTATTTATTGGTAAACGGATTGGGGGATTCTCTTTATTACTATTATACCTATACGGTTTATTTTAATAATTCTGCTCCTGTTATTGAGGATCAATATTTTTCTTCTATTGCATGTGATTTAACAGCATTGAGAGAATTACAAGTTATTGCATCAGATTCATCTACCAATAGCCTTACGTATTCATTGCTGTCCGGTCAGGGTACAATCAATCCTGTTAGTGGTTTGCTTTCATACCAGCCTGACACTTCCGGTATTTTTGAATTTACTGTGCAGGTTGAAAATGGCTGCGGAGCTGATACTGCTCTTGTTGTAGATTCAGTACATTTGAATACTGTGCCGCAAGTTTTTTGTTATGATTCGCTGGTAACTCTTTGTGAAGTTGAAGAGGTTTGTTTTGATGTCCTCGGTATAGATGTTGACAGCGACCCTGTCGAGATATTAATGCTTGAAGGTATTGGAGATTTCACTCAGACATCTGACTCTACCGGTACTGTCTGTTTTATACCTGCCGATGTTGATTCTGCTGTCTATCAGTTTATTTTTCGCGGGGCTGACAGTTGTTCTCTGAATTCTCTTGATTTTGCTTTAGGTAATGGGGAGTGCTGTCGGGATACATCACTTATTACAGTAGTAATCAACCGTCCTCCGGTTTTTAATGATTTAGAACCGCAGAACTTTTTCGCATGTGATTCTTCTGAATTTAGTTTTGATATATTTGCCGATGATTATGAAAATGGAATTTTAACCTATAATGTACTATCTCTAAATGCTGTAATTCAAAACAATACTGTAACCGTTACAGCTTTTAAGCCGGATTCTTTTGATGTTGTTCTTGAGGTTGTTGACGACTGCGGACATGCCGATACTACTATTGTACCGGTCATAATTGAAATGAATGAAGCCCCGGTTGTAAATTCTGCTGAAGACTTTGCGATGAACCTATGTACACCGGAAGCAGTTTGTTTTAATGCTACTGTTGATGATGTCGATTTTAATATTGCTGATATTTCTGTTAATTTGGGTACATACGACCAAGCACTGAACCAAGTATGTTTTACACCGGATACTTCCGGAGTCTATTCTATTGTTATAATAGCAACCGATTCATGCGGTTTAGTTGACAGTTCTATTACGAATGTTACAGTACATCTCAATGAAACACCTGCTATTGATTTAGGTCTTGATTATGCTTTAGACATTTGTGCCGAACAGGAAATTTGTATTGAACCTCTTATTATGGATGATAATCTCAGTCGTGTAACAACGAATTTCAGTTTTTATAATGAACAGACCGGTCTTATCTGTTTTGTACCTGATACATCAGGTTCATATCAAATAATTGCCGAAGCAGTCGATGACTGCGGACTTGCTGTTGTTGACACTTTAAATATTGATGTTACTATACTTGAAAAACCAACATTAGAATTGGGCGATACAGTATCGTACACAATGTGTACTCCTGAAGAAATCTGTGTCGATGTTCTCACTAATGCTGATTTTTCTGATGTTGTTTATAACTTTGGTCAATTGAACACTGAAACCGGACAAATTTGTTTTACTCCTGATACTGCCGGTGTGTATATATTAGAGGCAGAAATAACTGACTCTTGCGGATTTAAAATTACTGATACAAAAGTTATCAATGTTGATTTCAAATCTGCTCCTGTAATAACAGGTTTGGCTGATACTCTTGTATATATTTAGATCGGAAGAGCACACGTCTGAACTCCAGTCA
>CAJVYT010000136.1 GCA_913009765.1 uncultured candidate division Zixibacteria bacterium | reverse complement strand
GTTGTTGCGTTCTTTAATTATTTTATTTTTTTTTTTTTTTTTAATGATACGGCGACCACCGAGATCTACACTCTTTCCCTACACGACGCTCTTCCGATCTTGTGCATTACGAGGTTCTGATGGCATCATAGAACATCTTGAAAATAAATTAAATATTAAACTTGGCGAAACAACTGAAGATAATATGTTTTCACTGATTGCTGTTGAATGTCTCGGCTCTTGTGCGACAGCTCCAATGATTCAGGTAAATTTGGATTTTCATGAAAATCTGAATAAAGAAAAATTAGACTTGTTAATTGATGAATTAAAGGCGAAAAAAGACTGATGCATTACTCTCCCGTAATCACAAATGCGGATATCGCCGCCAAAGATGAAAATTTACATCTGTTTCAGTATGTAGAAGACCCAAAACAGTGTGAAGTAGATACCTTTGTTTCCCGTGGCGGATACAAAGCATGGAAAAAAGTTTTGGATGGCATTTCACGTGAAGATGTAATCGAAACAGTAAAAAAATCAGGTCTTCGCGGTCGCGGCGGGGCAGGGTTCCCGACCGGTCTCAAATGGAGTTTTGTACCAAAAGATTCTCCCAAACCAAGATATCTTGTTTGCAATGCCGATGAATCCGAACCGGGGACTTGTAAAGACAGAGTTATTATGGAGCGTGACCCTCATGCCATTATTGAAGGTATGGCGATTGGTTCCTATGCTATCGGATGTCATTTGACTTTCATATATATTCGCGGTGAGTTTACGCACTGTATCGAAAAGATGGAAATCGCTGTAAAAGAAGCTTATGAAAAAGGACATCTTGGTAAAAATATTTACGGTTCAGGTTACGATTTAGATATGATTGTTCACTCCGGCGGTGGTGCTTATATTTGCGGTGAAGAAACCGCTTTGCTGAATTCTATTGAAGGTGAACGGGGTCAATCACGTATGCGTCCGCCGTTTCCTGCTATTGAAGGTCTCTATGCTTGTCCTACTATTGTGAATAATGTTGAATCTCTTTCGGCTGTTCCGCATATTATAAATCGTGGTGCTGACTGGTATGCATCCTTAGGTACCGAAAAATCAAAAGGTACAAAACTATTTTCTCTTTCCGGTCATGTAAACCGTCCGGGCAATTATGAAGTTCCTTTAGGTTTTAATTTAAAAGATATGATTTACGACCCCGCCTATGGTGGTGGTATGCTTGGTGATGTGCCGCTCAAAGGTGTTATCCCCGGTGGAGCTTCAACTCCTATGCTGCTTCCTGATATGATTGATGTTGCTCTTGACTATGAATCTCTTCAGGAAAAAGATTCTATGCTCGGTTCCGGTGCTATAATTGTTTTTAATGAAAATACCTGTATTGTATGGGTGATAAAAAAACTTATACATTTCTTCCGTCATGAATCATGCGGAAAATGTACTCCTTGTCGTGAAGGTACCGGATGGCTTGAACAGATGATAAACCGTATTGAAGCGGGACAGGGTCAGTCTGGTGATTTAGAAAAAATTGAAGAAGTTTGTGGAAATATACTGGGCAGAACTATCTGTCCGCTCGGCGATGCTGCCGTCATGCCAATCCAGTCTACATTAAGATTATTTCATGATGAATGGCAATATCATATTGACCACAAAAAATGTATGGTAAAATCAAACTTTGAGTTTAAATAAATTATGTCTGATGCTGTGAAAAAAGATCAACCGAATGTTACTGTTCCGACAGTTACATTTACTATTGATGGTCAGTCTGTGACGGTGCCAAAAGGCAGTACGGTTTTACAGGCAGCTAAAGATGTTGGTATCCATATACCGACGTTTTGTTGGCACCCTCAGTTAAAATCTGTCGGGGCATGTCGGATGTGTTATGTCGAAGTTGAAAAAATGCCGAAACTGATGGTGTCCTGTATGCTTGATGCTATGGACGGCATGGTTGTTTACACAGATTCCGACCAAGTACGTCAGGGACGTAAAGCAATCCTTGAATTTATTTTATTAAATCATCCGCTTGATTGTCCAACGTGTGACAAAGGCGGAGAATGTGATTTACAAAACTTAACTTTTGCTCATGGTGTTGATGACAGTCGATTTGATTTTAAAAAATATCGTTTTAAAGATGAGGGTATGACCACAACATTTGACGATAAAAAAATCGGTCCCGAAATTATGCTCAACAGAAACAGATGTATTCTCTGTTACAAATGTGTCCGCTCTAATAAACAGGCGTTTGGTGAGTATGATTTAGGTGCTTTTGAACGTGGAAATATAACCCAAATAGATGCCGTTCCGGGTGGTGAAGTAAGTAACCCATTTTCCGGAAACTTAGTTGAGATTTGTCCTGTTGGTGCTTTAACAAATTCTGACTGGCGTTATAAAATAAGAGTTTGGCTGACAAAAACTATTCCATCAGTCTGTAATTTTACATCTTCAGGTTCAAATATAAATTTCTATAAAGAAGATCATCAAAACAAGATTTTTAGAGTAACATCACGAACCAATAATTCTATTGACAATGGTTGGATCCCTGATATTACTCGTTATGGCTATCAAATTATAAATTCTCCTGACCGCCTGCAAACTCCTCTGATAAAAAAAGACGGGAAACAGGTTAAAGTATCATGGGATGAAGCTCTTGAACATATTGCCAAAAAATATAATTCTATTAAAGAATCTGTCGGTCGGGTCTGTATCGGCGGGTTAATCTCACCATCGCTTGATAACAGATCTTTGTATAGTTTTTCAAAGTTTATTCGTACCGTCTGCAAATCAAACAATATCGATTTCCGCGGTGATTACCGTATGCTTCCGAACAATCCTGAGTCTCCGTTTGGTGTTTTGCGTTCTCAGCCTTTCTCAATTTCAGCCATAGACGATTCTGATGTTATAATCAGCTTTGGGTCTGATATGATTCATGAGCATCTAAATGAGTATTTACGTATTCGCAAAGCATATAATTATACTCATCCGAAAATATATTCAATTATGCCGTATGCGGTCAAATCTGCCGATGTTGCTAATATCGAATATGTTTACAATCCGGGTTCCGATGAATCAGCAGTCAATGCACTTTGTCTTGCCGCTATTGAAGAAAACTTAGTAGACTCTGCCTTGGCAAATGAATACCTCAAGAATGTTGTTCCATCAACACTCAAAGATGCGGCTGTTATTTGCGGACTTGATGAAAATGATTTAAAAGTTTTAGCACGTTCAATAGTCGACGGGAAAAAGATTACATTCTTAATCGGCGAAATAGTTACCCGTTCTAAATCTCGCGATAATATTTCCGCCGCACTTCTGAATATGAATAAACTATTTGGTATCAGTTCAAAAGGTCAGATTTCAATTTTGGCTCGTTATGCTAATTCCAAAGGTGCCGAAAAACTTGGTCTGCTGCCGGAACCGATTGCTCCTATTAAAGAAGTTTTAAAAAAGAACTTCTCCGAATATCCCGAATCTGACCCTCGCAATACCGACAACATGATGGCACATATTCGTAAAGAAGAAATAAAAGGACTGTTTGTTTTTGGTTCAAATCCAATGATGCTCTATCCTGATAAAGAATTTATCAAAGAAAGTTTAGAAAAGTTAGATTTTTTGGTCGTATGTGATTTGTTTGAAACAGAAACAACCGAGGCTGCCGATGTTGTCCTGCCTCTTGCAGGATGGGCTGAATATGATGGTGATTATATCAATTTAGAAGGTGTCAATCAGTCAGCAAAACAAGCGGTCAAACCAAACGACGAAGTAAAACCTGCGTTTGAAATAATTCGCATGATTGCTGAAAAACTTGAGAATACAAATTTTGGTAATGATGATATTGATAAAGAAATTACTAATTGTCTTGCTGTTGATACAACTATTTCAATTCCGAAAGATTTTATAGAAGTAAAGTCACAGACAGAAGAAACAGCCGATGATAATACTTTTCCTATTTTTATTATTGATGATGCTCATCATGCCGGCTATCTTACCGAAAAATCACCATCGCTTAACAATTTCACAGCAGAAGCATATTTGATGATGTCGGAAGAGTTGGCTGCAAAACATAATATGAAAAATGGTGATTCTATTCGGGTTGAATCTGAAGTCTCAAAAATTATTTTACCGGTCAAAATCTCTGAATCGCTTGATTCTGATGTGCTGTTAGTACCGAGAAATTTCCAATCTTCGCCGGTTACTTCATTGTTTATGCGTAAACGACGGGTCGATAGAGTGAAAATAAGTAAGGTGGATGAATAGATGTTTGAAATAATTTTATTTGCCACAGTAAAAGTTATTGTAGTGGTAGCGGCAGTTTTAACCGGTTGTGCCTACTCGACTCTCTTAGAACGAAAAGTTGTCGGACACATGCAGCATCGTATTGGACCAAATACTGCAGGACCTTTTGGACTTTTAACGCCTATTGCCGATGCTGTCAAATTGATTTTCAAAGAAGAAATTGTACCGTCTAATGTTGAAAAATTAACATATCTTTTAGCTCCGATGATCTCATTTGTACCGGCTCTTTTAACTTTTGCAGTTGTACCTTTTGGTAAAGACAATAACTTTTTTGGTCGGGATGTTGCTTTAGTGCTTTCAGATCTCAATGTCGGCGTGCTTTTTGTCTTTGCGGTAACATCGCTCGGTATTTATGGTATTGTATTAGCAGGCTGGTCATCAGGTTCAAAATATTCCATGATGGGTGCCGTGCGATCTTCGGCTCAAATGATTTCCTATGAGGTTGGATACGGGCTTTCAATTATTGGAGTTATTATTATTGCCAATACTCTTTCATTAAGTGAATTAGTGACAATACAAACAGGTCCGCTTTGGGGAACATTTAGTTTCTTGCCGAACTGGTTTATATTCAGTCAGCCGTTAGGATTTTTAATCTTCTTAACTTGTGCTATTGCAGAAACAAACAGGGCACCGTTTGATATGCCGGAAGCAGAGTCAGAATTAGTAGCAGGGTATCATACCGAATATTCCTCTATGAAATTTTCAATGTTTTTTATCGCAGAATATGCAAATATGATTGCGGTCTCTGCGGTTGGCACGACTCTGTTCTTAGGTGGTTGGGACGGACCGTTTTTAGATAGTTTGCCGATGTTGTCGGTTGTTTATTTTGTCATAAAAGTATTCTTGTTTATGTTTTTCTATATTTGGCTGCGGGCAACATTCCCAAGGTTTAGATATGATCAGTTAATGGCGTTTGGCTGGAAGGTTCTTTTCCCACTCGCTTTGTTAAATACGTTAATAACAGCATTTGTTGTGATTTTATAAATTAGGCTGCAGAATGAAAGATATATTAAGAGCGATAGGTAATGTGTTTTTTAAGATGCCCTTAGGGTTTGTTGTAACTCTAAAGCATTTGTTTAAGAAACCTGTCACATTAGAATATCCAAAAAAGAAAAAGCCGATGGCTCCCCGTTATAAGGGTCAGCACTATTTGGAACGCTATGATGATGGTACCGAACGTTGTGTCTGCTGTGGGTTATGTGCTGCCGCCTGTCCTTCTGATTGTATCTATATGGAACCGGATGAAAATGAAAAAGGCGAACGGTTTGCAAAAGTTTATGAAATAAATCAAATTCGATGTATATATTGTGGTTTTTGTGAGGAAGCATGTCCTGAAGAAGCAATATTTTTAGGACAAGAGTATGAGTTTTCGTCTGCTGATATTAACTCATTTGTCAAAACAAAAGACCAAATGCTGGTTGCTCATCCTCGCAAAGAAAACCCATTTAAAAAACTTTTACGTAAAGCACGCAAAGTGTATGGAACGGTAGATAAATAGATGAATCTTGATTTTATCATATTTATAGTTTCCGCGTTATTGGCGGTATCAGGGGCAACCTGTATGATTACCCTGAAAAATCCGGTATTGGCAGTTATGTCGATGATAGTCTCTTTGGTGGCACAGGCAGTTTTATATGTTCAACTTGGTGCTTTATTTGTCGGTGCTGTTTTAATTATTGTCTATTCCGGTGCGATTATGGTTTTATTCTTATTTGTTATTATGCTTTTAAATTTGCGGGGTTCTGAAGATTTAGGGAAACAGTCTTCACCGGTGAAATTATCAATTAAGTTTTTATTCGGTCTGATTTTATTTATTGAACTCGTTTTTATAATTAAAACAGGCTTCTTATCGGGAACGGTTGAGGTTGGAGTTCTTTCAGTATCACTGCAAAATTTTGGTTCTGTTGAAGAAGTCGCAAAATTACTATTTACAAAATATCTTTATCCGTTTGAGTTAACATCTATTTTACTGCTTGCAGCAATTGTTGGTGCGGTGGTGATGTCTAAACGGGATGATAATGATACCCCCGAAATAAAAATTGAAAAAAATGAGGTGCAAAGCTAATGGCACTTTCTATCACAGCTTATATTATTGTTGCGGTTGCTCTCTTTGCGATTGGAACTATTGGCGTTCTGATCTCACGTAATTTGATTATGTTGTTTATGTCTGTGGAACTGATGCTTAATGCTGCCAATCTTGTCTTGATTGCTTTTTCGTTGAAGTTAAATATTATGGATGGACATGCATTTGTGTTTTTGATACTAACTGTCGCAGCGGCTGAAGCTGCTGTAGGGTTAGGGATGGTGATAAATCTCTATCGTAACAGGGAAACTATTAATATCGACCGCTTTAATTTATTAAAGTGGTAGGTCTGAAGGTTTAATTTATTATGGCTGATTACCTATATTTGATTCCGTTGCTGCCGTTAATCGGATTTATTCTCAATGGATTATTTCTTGGAAAATTATCAAAAACTGTTGTGTGGGTTATTGCATGCGGTTCGGTGTTTGCTTCCTTTGTTATTTCGTTATTCTCATTTTTGGAACTTACAAAATTAGCAACTGATGCTCGGATTCTCGAACAAACTTTATTTACATGGATAAAATCAGGCACCAATTTTGAAGTAAGTTTTGGATATATGCTTGACCCGCTTTCTGCTATTATGATTTTAGTTGTGACCGGTGTAGGGCTGTTGATTCATATCTATTCAATTGGGTATATGAGCCACGATAAGAGTTTTGCAAGATTCTTTACCTATCTTAACCTATTTATGTTTTCAATGCTTACTTTAGTTTTGGCAGACAATTTCCTTCTGATGTTTGTCGGTTGGGAAGGGGTAGGTCTTTGTTCATATCTTTTAATCGGGTTTTGGTTCCATAAAAAATCTGCAACTGATGCAGGTAAAAAAGCATTTATAGTCAACCGTATTGGTGATTTTGGATTTTTGCTCGGTATGTTTATAATCTTCTGGCAGGTAGGTTCTTTAAATTTTGTAGATGTTGTTGCCAAAGCACCGGAAGTATTTGTTTATGGAGGTACTTTAATAACAGCAGCATGTTTACTTCTTTTTGTTGGAGCAACAGGAAAATCGGCACAGATTCCTCTGTATGTTTGGCTTCCTGATGCTATGGAAGGTCCTACTCCGGTTTCTGCATTGATTCATGCCGCTACTATGGTAACTGCCGGGGTTTATATGTTGGTCAGAACAAACGTACTCTTTTCAATGGCACCGGATGCTCTGTTTGTTGTTGCTTGTGTTGGTGCTGCCACAGCATTTTTTGCCGCCACTATCGGGCTCGCTCAAAATGATATTAAAAGAGTACTGGCATACTCAACAGTCAGTCAACTTGGATATATGTTCTTGGCATGCGGTGTTGCCGCCTATACTACAGGGATTTTCCATCTAATGACTCACGCATTTTTTAAAGCTCTTTTATTTTTAGGAGCCGGTTCTGTTATTCACGGTATGTCTGATGAACAGGATATGCGTTACATGGGCGGTTTGAAAAAGTATATGCCGATTACATTTATGACCATGTTTATCGCTACTTTTGCTATCTCCGGTATTCCGGGATTTTCCGGGTTTTTCTCAAAAGATGAAATCCTTTGGAAATCTTTCTCATCACAATACGGTTCTCCAATTTTTTGGGTCATAGGTGTTGTCACTGCCGCTTTAACTGCATTTTATATGTTCCGTTTGATTTTCTTAACATTCTATGGTAAAGAAAGAATGAGCAAAGAAGTAAAATCGCATATTCATGAATCACCAAAATCAATGACAGTTCCACTTATGATTTTAGCAGTTCTTTCAGTTATTGGCGGATGGGTTGGTATTCCGCATATTTTAGGTGGAACCAATTATTTTGAAAATTGGCTTGATCCGGTTATTGCTTCGTCGGCAAATGAATCTGTCTCGCATGCTCTTGCTTCTGCCGGGGGAGATGTCGGTATAGAATGGACTCTTATGGTTTCTTCTGTTGTGCTTGTTCTGTTTTCTATCTTTATTGCGTATCTACTTTATAAAAAGAAAACTGAAATATCAACATCACTTGCTGAAAGATTCTCTTCTCTTAAAAATCTTCTGTTAAATAAATATTTTGTTGATGAAATGTATGGAGCTGTTATTATTCGTCCGGTTGTATATTTCTCTCTGTTTTTGTGGAAAGTTTTTGATGTCGTCATAATAGACGGTTTTATAAATGGGGCGGCATCGTGGTATGCTGACTTTTCTGAATTTGCCCGAAAAGGTCAAACAGGTAGAGTTCGTACCTATGCGACAATATTTCTTTCAGGTGTGATAGTGATTATAGCTTATATGGTGATAGGTTAAATATATGGATAGTTCAATTCTTACGTTAACAACATTTTTCCCTGCTATCGGAATTTTACTGCTTCTGTTTGTACCAAAAGAAAAAACAGAAACGATAAAAGGTCTTGCACTGATTATATCTGTTATCACTATGATTTTATCTTTTGTGGTTTACTATCTATTTGACCCGCTTGCCAGCGGTATGCAGTTTGATGTAAATATTCCGTGGATTTCATCGTTTGGTATAAATTATCATTTTGGAATTGATGGAATTTCATTGCTGCTCATTGTTTTGACAACACTTTTATCGGTACTTTCAATTCTTGCATCTTGGAAATCAATTACGACAGGAATCAAAGGATATTTTATTTCGATGCTTCTTTTAGAAGTTGGAATGATTGGTGTTTTCTGTGCCTTGGATTTATTCTTGTTCTACATATTCTGGGAGTTGATGCTGATTCCGATGTATTTTATTATTGGTGTTTGGGGCGGACCAAGAAAAATGTATGCTGCTATTAAGTTTGTCTTATTCACCATGTTAGGTTCACTTTTGATGCTTGTTGGTATTATGTATGTCCTCTTTGAATATCAAAAAATAACCGGTGAATTCTCATTTGATTTATTAAAACTTACTTCGACTTTATCTCTCAGTTATATACAACAACTTTGGCTGTTTGGTGCTTTTGCTTTAGCATTTGCTATCAAAGTTCCCTTATTCCCATTCCATACTTGGCTGCCGGATGCTCACGTGCAGGCACCAACTGCCGGTTCGGTTATTCTTGCCGGTGTGCTTTTGAAAATGGGTACCTACGGTTTTATAAGAATCTGTATACCAATGTTTCCCGAAGCAACGATTGCCTATCTGCCGTATATTTGTACTCTTTCAGTTATTGCTATTATATATGGTGCCTTAGTTGCCATGGTACAAAAAGATATTAAATCACTGGTCGCTTTTTCATCGGTTTCCCACATGGGTTTTATAATGCTTGGAATTTTTGCATTAAACATGCAGGGACTTGAGGGGGCAGTAATACAAATGATTAACCATGGTGTTTCAACCGGTGCCTTGTTTTTACTTGTTGGTATGATTTACGAACGGAGACACACAAGAATGATTGAAGATTTTGGTGGTATTGCCAAAGTAATGCCTCTGTTTTCTGTTGTCTTTATGATTGTCACACTTTCATCAATAGGTTTGCCGCTCACAAATGGGTTTGTTGGTGAGTTTTTAATTCTTTTGGGAATGTTTAAAGCAAATTATTATTATGCTGCCTTTGCGGCACTTGGCGTGATTCTCTCAGCATGTTATATGTTGTGGATGTACCAAAGAGTTTTCTACGGCAAGGTTACCAAAGAAGAAAATAAAAAACTGCTCGATTTAGACAGTCGTGAAAAATTAATATTACTTCCTTTAGTGATACTTATC
>CAJVYT010000135.1 GCA_913009765.1 uncultured candidate division Zixibacteria bacterium | reverse complement strand
AGAAAGAAGAGTAGGAGAAGGATAAGATGTATTGGTGAGGTTGTGCGGTGCGATTCCCAAAATATT
Organism: uncultured candidate division Zixibacteria bacterium; assembly: GCA_913009765.1. Next base: position 10,014 of record CAJVYT010000135.1, on the reverse strand, counting down.
TTATTTTTACTTTTTGTTTTTTTTTTTTAATGATACGGCGACCACCGAGATCTACACTCTTTCCCTACACGACGCTCTTCCGATCTGTATTTTTATTTCCATTTCAAGCAGAGCCTGCGATAATGTTTTCCCCTGCGGGTCAACCATCAACGAAGTAGTTCCGCCACCTCCTAATGTTTCTTCCAATAGAAAATTGAGAGCATGAATATTGTCAAGTTCATACCTGTCAACATCCCCAAATGTAATACCTTTAAAAAATTGTTTCACTTTTGTTGAGGTCAGGTTATCAACTATCCAATCATATATTTCTGGAGTACGGGCAAGAACACCAATATTGCATGTATCCCCTTTATCACCTGAACGTGCAAAGCAAATTTGTCTCAATTTGACTGACTTTAATGCTCCTGTCGGTTTTCTCTTTTTTGCTGCGACAGGCTTACCCGTAACTCCATTAAGTGCTAATTGAGACTGCACGCGTATCGGGAATGAAATTTCAAAGAAGTCTTCACTGTTTGCAGTGTCAATGGTAAGAACTTTGGCATTAACTCTACTGCGGTGCATGAGAGCAGGCCAGTAGGCAACAACCCGAGAAGGTTTTGGACGACCGCCGGCAGTAACTGCCATGCCGGATGGACCCGATAAAATTAATGTCGATAATGCTTTTCCAAAATCATTTACTTTGTTGAAGTCACGATCTCGAACGGCAAACCGAAGATATACTTCATTTGTTTTTCCCCCTTGTAAACTATCCGGCCAGATTGAACCGGTACCGATTACGTCGGTACGAGTATCTTCATATTTATGTTTTAATTTATCCCAGAGAATATCAGCAACTGTCTCAGCTTTTTTTATCACATTTGGACCGCAGACTAAAACTGAACCATTTGATTTCCAACCATCTTCAAACGACATTGATACTTTAAGATTGTCCGGTTCCGGTTTCCCTTTTATACCAAAAACTCTTATACGGTCTTTCCCGTCAGCTTTTAACTTCACTGTATCAAACCGTGCAATACCGTCCGGTGAAATATAATTTTCAGGGTCGCCCATCTCGTATACCAATTGTTCTTTCACCGTTTTTTCAGAAACCAACCCGCCGGTTTTTTTATGTTTTGTAACAACAAATTCGCCGGTTTTTTCCATCTCGATAATCGGATAGCCGATATTATAAAATGTTTTCACATCTTCCCAGTCAGTAATATTCCCCCCCGACGCCTGAGCACCGCATTCAATAATATGACCGGCAATAATTCCCGATGCCATCTTATCCCAATCATCCATCGCCCAGCCAAACTCATGAATCATCGGTGCCAGTGTTATTCCGGTATCGGTGACCCGACCGGTTACAACAATATGACAACCGGCATCAAGAGCTTTCACAACCGGTTCAGCTCCAAGATAAATATTTGCTGATGTTATCTTTGAACGAACTTTAAAAAAGTCCTCGCCGGTTTCCATATTGGTAAACCGTTCACCTGCTGCTGTCAGTTCATAAAGATGATCTACAATATCATCGCCATAGACAACACCGACTTTTATATCAAGATTTTTAGATTTAGCGAGCTCAATAATTTTACGACCCATACCAATTGGATTTATCCCACCGGCATTTGAAATAACACGCACATTTTTTTTAACAATCAAAGGCAGACATTCATCGAGTTGGGTTAAAAAATCAGCGGCATATCCTAATTCTTGGTTTTTTTTCTGCTGTCTTTGTAAAATCGACATCGTGATTTCAGCAAGGAAATCCATTGTAATATAATCGAGCGGACCACCGGTCAATTGCTTCTTTAAAGCAGAGAGATCATCTCCCCAATATCCGCCGGCGTTTCCTATTCGTATTTTCTTTTTCAAAATCGAATTTCCTTATAACTGATTGTTATCTATCAATTAAGTGTATCTTAATTTAATACAGATTTTTAATATAACGAAATAGGGCTTTAAAGTAAAGTAATTACCATTCATTAAGATAGCGGGTAATTGTCAGTAGTAATCGGAGCCTTTTCACTCTTGTTTTATAATTTGGGGGAACATATTAGATATAAAAAAACTTATTGTCTTTTTCAACAAGCCCGTTCGCACGATACGTAGAAATCGTTACAGTCGACTAAGGCATAGACAGAATTTAAGGCATCGCCATTTTTACGTATACAAAATTATATGGGGGGTATGAATTTTTGTTTCATCCTGCAATATACAAGATGATGTTATTTTGAAGATCACATAAAAAAGAGATTGCCGATAACTGAAAATTCTTATATGTTAAATAAAATTAGAGGATATATAGATGGATTTTTCAAAAAGAATGGGCTTTGAACCGGAAAAAATCGTCCAGTTAGAAGAAATGGATGATGACCTTAGAAACAGCCTGTGGAATATACTAAATCGGTATTATTGGAATTCATGTATTGAAGATGCAGAAGACACTCTTTTTAATGCCTTAATAGAGCCATACAAAAAGATATTCCAAACGATATGGATGGATTGTTTAAAATTACCAACTCAAGAAATCCCATTTCATGCACATGCAGCGATTACTCTTCTTCAAACTAAATTTAATAATTTAACATTTCACAAAGTATATGGGCTCATAGAATTTATCGTTCCTTTAGCTGACCAAGTACAAAGAGGACAATCAAGTGAGTTTGTCAAAGATTGTAATTTAATATTTGAAAGAGAAAATTCTGGATACCGCTTTGTAGACGGTCTAATTGCTCCAATAACTAACAATATTGAAATAGAGACAATTGAAAAAGCAATGAGAACTCCACATGAAGAAGTTAATCACCAAATATCAAATGCAATTAAAAGTATTTCAGATAAGCAAAAGCCAAATTACCGAAATTGTATCAAAGAATCAATAAGTGCAGTTGAAACTGTTGTTAAGATTATTGGAAAGAATAAAAACGGTACTTTAAAAAGTGTTTTGCCTCATATATCAAAAGATGCAGGATTACACAAAGACTTCAAAGTTAGTATTGAGAAGTTATATAACTTTGCCTCTGCGGATGGAATTAGACACGGATTGATGAAAGGTGATGGCGAACCAACTCTTGAAGATGCTCGATTTATATTGATTTGGTGTTCAGCACTATCAAATTATTTACTTAATATAATAAATAAAGACAATGTTTTAAATGAGTAACAGAGGGAATTTAAATTGGAACAAATTCAATCTATCTTGGATTTCCTATTAAAGTACCAACTTATTGGTGTACTAGTTTCTATCCTAATTAGTTGGATGGTATGGGTTCAAGGACTTGGAAAATATTTACTTAAAAGAAAAATTGAAAAACGATAATTGCATGAAGATGCTAAATTGAAGAACTTATATGCAGATACAATAAATAAAAATGCCGAAACTCTATCAATTATAGATAATCTTAGTGAAGAATCTCAAAAAAGGATGTTTGAAGTGTTTAATTCTAAGTTCCCTATGAACACACATAACAAATCAGATAATTCCAATAATAGCATAAATAAAATGACTAAAATACCTCCAAAATCACTCTATACAATGTTTGAAGTCATTGCTATTCATTCAGCCTTTGAAGTTTATAGCCGTCAAAAATTTCTTGCAAAGAATCCTGATGCAGACATACAAAAAGCTCTTATCTTTTCTAGAACAAACTTTCATACCAGTTACCACTTCATAAAGATTATGGGACCTCAATTTTTAGACCCAATAGGTATGTCAAAATTGGACAATATAGCAAATAATACACCAATACCTGAAAAAGCTAAACAATATATAGATGAAATGAATAGTCTTTTAAAGCGTAAATGATTGAGCATTGCAAACTCATGGCTTTCCAACTCAAAGCGTTAAGCTAAACACCCTACAAATTTTATTCATCATCCCCGACATCATAATAAAATTTGCTTTTGGCACAGGCTTCGTATTGGTCAGAAAGAAGTTTTCCCTCAACGCCGACATTGTCATAGGGATGTTCACAGATATGTATAATCGGTAGCCAGTTTTCATTGCCAATTACCTCACTTAACACATTCGCTACATCATCAATGTAATTTTACACTCTCCCCTGTTTTATATGATACTGAACAATATAAATAATTTTATCAAAAGGAGCAGATAAACTAAAAAAACGCTATTTCAAAAAACGAACCCATTTTACTGTAAGGCTATGAGATATATTTAATTACAAGGAAAAAGTTGTTTTTAAACTTTTGCAGACGAGGACGTCTGCGTTGCACTATCAAGCCCGAGAAGGAGTTCAAAAAAAGACGGAACCTCTTAAAGGTTCCGCCTTACAAAGAAACAGGCAGGTCTCGGAAAGACCTGCCCTACAATCAATATTCCTAAAACCATTTTGGGACAAACTTGTGTCCGTAAGATAATACACCATGATGTCCTTCAGACTGAATCCGACGGAATTCCAAACGGACTTCCATACCAATTTCAATTTTATCAACATCACAATCGGTTAACTGTCCAAACACTTTCGTACCATCGGTCAATTCAACTATTGCAAGTCCGTATGGAGACAAATCTCCCCATTGAGACGGAGCAACACGAATAACTGTATAGGTAACAATCTTTCCTTCATCAGGAAGAATCACTGTTGTTTGTTCGGTATCACCGGTTTCAGGGTCGACCAACCGTTTAGGATGATAGGTCTTTCCACTTTTTGTAAATTTGGAAGCTTCGCGCCGATAACGGTGCGGATATTCCCGCCAGTTACGTGAGCTAAACATAGTCATTACGCCACCTCCATGATGTGAACAACCGAAGAACCGCCCGAGCCGCCCATATTCTGTGTCATACCAATTTTCGGTGATGACTTGAGCTGCCGGTCGCCTTCTGCTTGTCCGGTCAATTGTTTGTACACTTCAATAACCTGTGCAACACCGGTTGCTCCAACAGGATGACCTTTTGATTTTAAACCACCTGAGGTGTTTACAGGGAAAGCACCGTCAAGAGCTGTTTCACCTGCTAAAATAGCTTCGCCTGCTTTGCCCGGTTTATATTTACCGATTGATTCAAGTACCATCAATTCGGCAATTGTAAAGCAGTCATGCACTTCACAAAACTCAATATCATTGATTGTTTTACCTGCCATCTTAAATGCACCGTTGGCAGCAATCGTGGCAGCTTTAATAGTTGTTAAATCAGCACGCTGTGCAAGCTGAATAGTATCAGTACCGACAGAAGTACCAATAATTTTCACATACGGTTTGCCTAAAGATTTTGCAATTTCTTCGGTACACAAGATAGCCGCTGCGGCACCATCGGTAATAGGTGAGCAGTCAAGAATATGAAGCGGGTCAGCAACCATGACAGAATTGGCAACCTGATCCATCGTAACTTTAAACGGATACTGTGCGACAGGGTTCATTGAACCGTTGTTATGGTTCTTCACAGATATTGCCGAAAGCATTTCACGAGTCGTACCATATTTTGCTATGTGAACGTGTGCCATCATAGCATAAAGTCCCGGGAATGTTGCCCCGTGGAAAACTTCAAACTCTTGATCGGCGGCGGCAGCTAAAGCATAAGTCGCTTCATCACCGTCAACATCAGTCATTTTTTCAACTCCTGATGCCATGACAATATCAGAAATTCCGGATGCCACTTCGATATAGGCAGAACGAACCGCCAAGCCACCGGAAGCACAAGCAGACTCTACCCGGGTTGCCGGAAGTCCACGCATACCCATATAATCAGTTAGCAGTGAAGCTAAATGTTCTTGTCCGACAAACATACCGCCGGACATACATCCGACATACATTGAATCAATATGATCAACGCCTGAATTTTTTATCGCTTTGAGGGCGGCATCAGTGTGAATGTCTCGGAGTGACTGTTTCCAAACTTCACCCCATTGACTCATACCAACACCAACAATACAAACTGTTCTCATAATCTTATCCCTCCTAATCATTCATCTTGATTTTACGACGATATTTGGCATACGTACCATAATCGATATAAATCAAGTTTTCAGCTAAAAGTTTGCGGGTTAAGACAGCATTCTCACGTACTTCATTAATGCGGTCAGTAACTTTCCAAATAAACGAATCAGAACCTGCACCGGAACCATAAGAACACATAAAGATATAATCCCCCGGTTTTGCAATATCAAGTGTCGCTGCGAGACCGATTGGCGAGGCACCCGAATAGGTATTTCCTAAAGTTGGAGCAAGCCAGCCGGGGTCAATCTGTTCTTGAGTGAATCCAAGTTCTAAAGCAACCCGTTGTGGAAATTTACCATTTGGCTGATGAAATACCGCATAGGCAAAATCGGATGGTTTCATATTTGATTTTTCCAAAAGAGCGAGTGATGCACCTTTGGTATGTTTAAAATAAGACTCTTCACCGGTAAAACGACCGCCATGCTGTGGATAGAACTGATGTTCTCGTCTCCAAAAATCAGGAGTATCAGTCATATACGAATGTGTCATTCCACACTCGGCAATCAAATTGTCAGTTCCCATGATAAAAGCACCGGCACCGGCAGCAGCAGAAAATTCAAGAGCATCAGATGGGGCACCTTGTGATGTATCGGCGGCAATTGCCAATGCATATTTCATTTCGCCTGCTTTTACATGGCTCATAGCAACAAACATTGCCTCAGAACCGGCTTTACACGCAAACTCAAAATCTGCACAATGAATATCCGGAGTTGCACCAAGAGCATCAGCAATTGTTGTACCGGAAGGTTTCACTGCATAGGGATGTGATTCTGAACCGACATAAATTGCACCAATTTCTGTCGGATCAACTACGACCGCACGCTTTAACGCTCTACGAGCAGCCTCGACTGATAATGTGATAGTATCCATATCAGGCGGAGGAACTGATTTTTCACGAAGCATCAGTCCTTTTTTGTAACTGGGTGCATCTGCCCCCCATACTTTCGCAATCTCTTCGACTTTAATGCGATGTCTGGGAAGATGTACACCATAACCAACTATACCTGCCATTTTCACCTCAGTTGTTTAATTGTTTTATATTGCATTAAGTTAATTTTTTCACAATACATTATAGCTATTATAGCCGGTTTTGTCTACGGAGACAAGCATTTCTGTAAATAATTTCTTGTTTTTTGTTTTATCCTGCCATATTCTTAGAGATTAAGTTACTGATAATTCGGACGATAAAAAGATAATGCGACATATACTTGTAATTTTTATAATAATTTGCACAACTCATATTGTTTCAGCTGCCGGGCCTGATTCGCTGCTTGATAACAACACCGCCTTTTATGAGGGAAAATCTTATAATTATATTATTGCTCCTCCTGATGGCTACCGGATGAATTCGGTAGAGTCCACCGATGACGGTTATTCGTTTGCATTTATCCCAAATGGAGAAAAGTATGCCGATGCATCAGTTATAATCGGAATCAATATTTTCAAAATCAAAACAACAAAAGACAAACCTTTCACGCTTGATATGCTCATTACAGAAGATACCACTGCTATCAGAAAACATTTTGGCAAAAATATTGAGATTTCTGAGGTTGAACCGATTCAGACCGCTACAACCGATAAACTTCGGACTATATATTTTAATTCAGAAGATAATATTGTCCCAAATGTGATGATGTCGTATTTTGACGGTAAATCAGAAATTTTGATTTTTGATTTATCTATTACCGATAGAGTTCCACGCTTCCAAGCCGAAAAAATATATCTTGAATGTATCCAGCATATCAAAATTCTCACCAAAGGCAAACTCGAAGTTGGATAAAACATACTATCTTTCTTCCAACAGAAGTCATTGCAGTAACCGTCTTATCCAATAGGCAAGTCATTTATTTTATTTCCTACTCGGCATCATCCACATCATAATAAAACTTACTCTTAGCACAGGCATCGTATTGATCGGACAAAAGTTTTCCCTCAACGCCGACATTGTCATAGGAATGTTCGCAAATATGTATGACCGGAATCCAGTTTTCTTTTCCGACGGTCTCGACAAATGATGTCGAAAACTTTTCGACCAACATCTGTTTCATCGCACGGTTGATACGAGGGATGTACAAAAGCATGTGCAGATATGGTCGACCGCTTCGCCCATCCCATACAACTCCACCTGATGCAGACTGCCCCGCTTCGTATTCGTGGTATCGGATACCAAAAATCTCGGCTCCAAATTTTGTCGATTCGGCAAATACTTTCGTAAGTGCGTGAGTCAGTTTTTCTTTTGTTCCAATATCAATTTTCGGCAGTGATATTTCTAAACACGGCATAGTTTGTTTCTCCTATTCTTTCCTTGGCAGGTCTTTAATAACCTGATTACTATTGGTACACCCTGCGACAGACTCTTATAATATACCAACTCTTTGACTTATATCAATCAAATCTGTTCTGCTTGGGTATATATGTGATATAGAAAGAGAAATAATATTATATATCAATTCTCATCAGCAAGATATTGGTAGTACTTCTTGATACTATTATAGTCTGACCTTTGTGTGCCATATTTGAGATACTCTTTGTAAAAATAGGATGCTGATTTAAGATTGCCTTTGTTTATAGCAACTGTCATCTTTATCAACAACCCACCGGGAGAATTATTGTCTTGAATGAACAAAGAGTCAGCAACTAAATTTGCCATATCAAACTGATTTAAATAAATATAAGTTAATCCTAACCCTTCTGACACAAAAGTAGTTTTTGGTGATAGCCAATGAGCTTCTCTAAGAATTTCCTTAGCTTTATCATATTTACCCTGTTTCATATATAATTGTCCAAATTCATTCATAAGAGTAGGTTGATAAGGATGTAATCTCATTGCTACATTGAAATGATATTCAGCTTTTTCAAAATTATTGTATGCACCATAAACATTTCCAATAATTTGATGAAAATCCGGTTGATAAGGATCTTTCTCTACTAATTTACGAGCAATTTCCATCGCTTTTGAATAATTACCTCTCTCAAGATAAGCATAAGCTTTTTTTAGAAGCGAATAATTTGGAAAATGTTCTCTTTCTTCCCGTATGATTTTATTATAACGATTAATATCGTTATTTGAGAGAAAATAGTTTGCATAAACAATCCATCCGTTTCTATTTCTATTATTGAGAAGAGTATAAGTACGATTTTCGGTAGGTATAGTTTGAGTACCAACACTTAAAAATGAAAATGTTATAAAAAAAGTGATAACAATGTAATTGAAAATTATTTGATTGGGTAAGGTTATTTTGCTATTATCAATTTGGTATAAAACCAGTAATAATGGTGCGAACAAACATAAAGACATTATATCCCAATCACGACCCATTGTAATCGCTGCTCCGTATAATATTAAAAATAATAATGAACCAATTGATAAAAAAGCTAAAAACATGGTCGTTGAGTTGTGGAAACTTTTTTTACCTTTTACAAACCATAAACTAATTAAAGCTAAACTACAGGGAAGTACGAGCAAAATTAAATTAGCAAGTTCTATTAAATGAGATTTGCTAAAAACTGTAAAATCAGGTGCTATTGGTCTTCCATTTAATAACGGCAAAATAAGTACTTCAAATTCAATTTTTGTTTTGTACAACCAAATAAGAAATACTGTTCCAATAACAGCACTTATAGCAAATAAAATGTAACCGATTTTTCTCAATCTTTGATTTTTTATGTTTTGGATAATAAGATATATTAGTCCGGGGAGATAATAAATTGCTTGAAGATGTATTAACAAGGACAGTATATATGTTGCTATTGCAAGCCAAATATAACGTTTTTCTTTTAAACTTTTTAAGGAAAGATTTACAAACAAAGTTGAAACAGCCCAAGACATCGAATAAAATTCAACATAGCCAAAAAACAAAAGTACCGCACCTGAAAAGAGAAAAGTAGATAAACCTAAAACTCTCGTATAAACAGTAGAGCAAAGCCTGCCAATTATAGATATTATATTATAAAGAAAAAGCGTACCTGATAATATGGATAGAATCTGAAAAGTATGGAGAGCTGTTTCGCGGGTATATCCACCTAAAAGATTTTGAATTTGTCTGATAAGTAAAATAGAGCCGGGTTGAGTCCACT
>CAJVYT010000134.1 GCA_913009765.1 uncultured candidate division Zixibacteria bacterium | reverse complement strand
TGGTTTTGATTAACATATGTATGTGTTATTCTGTTGTTTTTTTTTTCAAGCAGAAGACGGCATACGAGATATATCAGTGTGACTGGAGTTCAGACGTGTGCTCTTCCGATCTCAGATGGTGTTTGGCATAAAACGGTGCAGGACATAAAGTCAGGTATGTCAGAAGAGCAGGTTGCCGCTATCATCAATTACTATATACTGCACGGAAAAGATAAATTGTCGTTTCCGACTATTGTCAATGCCGGTGATAAAACAAAACCCGGTCATTCTCTTCCAACAGATGCGGAATTATCAGGCGGGGATCTTTTACATGTTGATTTTGGTATAAAACATAAAGGTTATTGTTCAGACATTCAGAGATTAGCATATTTCAGACGTCCCAATGAGAAAAATCTCCCTCCTGAATTACTTGAGGCATTTCAATTGGTCGTTAATATTATTACAGAAACATCAAAAATGTGTGTGCCGAATGTAAAAGGATATGAAATAGATACAGAAGCACGCAAAATGCTCAAAGAAAACGGCTATGAAACATATCAACATGCCTTAGGACATCAGTTGGGCAGAGATGTACATGACGGCTCGGCACTAATTGGAGCTCAATGGGAAAGGTATGGCAACTCAACATCAATTCCTTTAGAAGAAAATAATGTGTTTACTTTAGAATTAGAAATTATGCTTTCCGGAATTGGTTGTGTAGGGCTTGAGGAAGATATTGTGATTACAAATAAAGGTGGAGAATTTCTCTCTCCAAGACAAACGGAGTTAATTGTTTTATGAACAAAAAGATTTTAGCCATAAGCTGCATTGTATCAGGGTTATTATTATACGGCTGCCCGCCACAGAAAACCACTATCAGCTCCGAACAAGGTGATTGTGGCGTTTCAGATGTTGCTGTTGATGTAAACGACCAAATGATGAATATCAGTTGGGTAAACAATTGCAATAAAACTATTGCAGGATATAATATTTATATATCAGAATCAAAAAACAGTGATGCAAAGCCGTACAATGATGTTCCTTTTGATGGTGATACTAATCCCGAAGATGGTGTTGAAAACTTTCAAGCAGAACATCTTGAAAACGGTAAAAAATACTATGTCTCTGTCGGCATTGTAAATCCTGACCAAACAGAATCAAAAAGGTCTACAGAAATTGTAGCTGTTTGCGGACCAAGAGTAGAGATTGAACTTGCTGTGAGATATAAATCTGATAATGACGGTTATTCATTTGATTCAAACAAATATGTTCGGGCTGATAATGATTTAAATGATTTATACTTCTTTTCAAAAGATGGGGTCGATTATCTCTCGTCTCCAAATAATCTGGATGGATTTTTGCGGGTTAATAAATTTGAAAAATTACGTTTTCAGGGCGATTTCCATGATTTGAGAAATCAAATCAGTAAATATTATAAATTAGCAGTAAAAAACAAAATTGTTGTTACCCAAGGTGATTGGGTTATTATGACAACTTTTGAAAAAACTCATGCTTTAATTAAAATACTCGGTTTTTCCGGCTCAGGTGTAGAGAGGAGAATTAAGCTATTTGTTGCATATTCACCACTTGCCAATGAGCTTATTTTTTAATTTACTTAGTTTAAGAAACTGTTACTTTCACCGATAATAGTATAAACGATATGTAGTTATATTTTTTAAAAAACAGCCTCTAACTAACTTGAGAACAAAGGGCAATTATTTTGGAATTTCATAAAAATATTTTAAAAATTGATGCGGAAAAAGTGTGTGATACTATCTGTACACAAATCCGTTCTCAACTAAAAAATGACCTGCACAAAACAGGTGCTGTTGTCGGAATCTCGGGCGGTATAGACTCTTCGGTTGTTGCTGCTCTTTGTGTGAAAGCTTTTGGACCAAAAAGAGTGTTCGGTGTTATGATGCCGGAAAAAGACTCAGCCGACGAAAGCAAATCTCTTGCTGAAGTCTTAGCTGACCATTTTGGGTTTGACACTACTCTTGAATCAATCTACAAAGGTTGTGAGGGGTTAGGTGTCTATGACAAACGGGATGAAGCAATAAAACAAGTCTTCCCTGATTATAAACCAACGTGGAAATCAAAAATTATTACTCCGACTAATCTTTTAGAAAAAGAGACATTCAACTTTTTTACAGTTGTTGTTGAAACAGACAGTGGAGAGATAAGAGAAGAACGCCTTCCTCTAAAACCATATTTGCAAGTGGTCGCAGCAACAAATTATAAACAGCGTCTGCGTATGACAACGCTATATTACCATGCCGAAAAAAGAAATTGGGCAGTCATGGGAACAGGTAATAAAGATGAACATATGCAGGGATTTTTTGTGAAATACGGCGACGGCGGAACAGATTTGAAACCGATAGCCCATCTGTATAAAATTCAAGTATTCCAACTTGCCGAATATTTAGGTGTTCCAAATGAAATTATTAATCGTATTCCAACTACTGATACATACAGTTCAGAAGTTACTCAGGAAGAATTTTTCTATGGACTTGATTTCTACCGCATGGATATGTTATGGCATGCCATGGAAAACAGTGTGCCAAAAGAAAAAGCAGCCGAAGTACTTGACCTTACTGTTGAACAAGTTGAAAGAGCATTTTATAACATTCAAAGAAAAATCACCGCAACTGAATATTTACGTATGGAGCCTTTAGAAATAAAAGGATAGAACAAAAAAATGGATAAAGACACACTCAAAAAAGAAATTAGAGAATTTATTGTTGATACTTTTTTATTTGGCGAAGGAGCCGATAGCTTTACCGATTCTGATTCATTTATGCAGACAGGTATTGTTGACTCAACCGGAATTCTCGAAGTTACCGGATTTATCGAAGAAAAGTTTGACTTTGCAATTGAAAATGAAGAAATGACTCCGGTCAATCTCGATTCTGTTGATAACTTAGTTGCTTTTATCAGTAAAAAAGTAAACGGATAAATTGCTATTGGTACAATGAATCTCTTTCAAATATTAGAAAAATCAGCCGCTCTGTTCCCAACAAACAGGGCGGTTATTTATTATGATGACTCTATCACTTATCAAAAATTATATCAAAATGTCATCACGCTTTCAGACTATCTTATATCGCTGAATCTCCCGAATAATTCCCGTATCGGTTTGTTCTTGGAAAATTCCATAGATTATGTTACAGCATATTTTGCCGTTACAAAAGCAGGCTGTACGGTTGTTCCGTTAGATACATCGCTTCATCCTGAAAAGTTATTGACTATTTTAAAAGATTCAGAGATTCATCTTCTTTTTGCCCATTTTAAATTTCAACGGATTTTTAAAAAATTGTATGAGATGCAGCACGGTTTGTCTCATATTATCTCTGAAAAAGATTTTAAACTGAAATCAGAGTCTATAACCTACTATGATTTACAGCAGATTTTAAATTCGCCTACTCAGACAACACTTCCAAAAGTTACCAATCCTATTCATTGGGATGATGCAAATAATGCTCCCCATGAACTTGCTGCCATGTTTTATACATCAGGTTCCACAGGTGAGGCAAAGGGAGTTATGCTCTCGCATAAAAATCTTCTATCTAATACTATAGGAACAATTGAATATTTAAAACTGACAGAAATTGATTCAATAATGGTTATTTTGCCGTTTTATTATATCTACGGAAATTCTCTAATGCTGACTCATATCGCAACCGGCGGAACTCTTGTGATTGATAACAGGTTTATGTATGCCGAAACAATTCTTGATACGATGGAAAAAGAAAAAGTTACCGGTCTCTCCGGAGTACCTTCAAATTTTTTGATTCTCTTAAATAAATCAACATTTACCGAACGGAAATTTCCTCACTTAAGATATATGACTCAGGCAGGCGGAGCTATGGCACCGGATATTATTAAAAGAGTTGTTGATGCTTTTCCTGAGAAAGAGTTATATATTATGTACGGACAAACTGAAGCTTCTCCTCGAATAACATGGCTGCCTCCTGAAAAAGTTTTAACTAAAATAGGTTCAATCGGTATTGAAGTAAACGGTCTTGAGGTAAAACTTTTAGATGAGAACGGAAGCGAAGTTTCCGAGAATCAAGTCGGTGAAATTGTTGTCGGCGGTGATTCTGTTATGCTTGGTTATTGGAACCAACCCGATGAAGAGAAAGAAGTTCTTAAAAACGGGAAGTTGTTCACCGGAGATTTAGCCAAACGTGATGATGACGGCTATTTATACATTGTCGGTCGTAAAAAAGAGATTATAAAATCCGGCGGAAATCGTATCTCTGTAAAAGAGGTCGAAGAAACACTACTCTCAAACAGCAAAATTCATGAAGTTGCTGTTTTTGGAGTAGATGACGATATCTTTGGTGAAGCCGTAAAAGCGGTTATTGTGCTTCGTGACGGGGAAGAAGCTGATGAAAAAGAGATTCAAAAATATGTGCGGACTCTTTTACCGGAATTCAAAGTACCGAGATATGTACAGTTTATAGAAAATCTTCCCAAATCCCAAGCGGGAAAAGTAGATAAAAAAGCTCTAAGATAAATCTTACTATATATTTCTCTCCGAAATCTTTCATGTAAAGCAATTTCTTGACAACTTTTTGATTGAGAGTATCTTACAGGTAGTGCTAAACATAATTACTGCTAAAAACGTTTATATTCTAAGTAAAAGATATAAATCTTATCATCTCTTTTACAATAGGAAAGATATGAATCGAAAATTGTTGTTACATTTATCTATAATCATTTTTCTTGCCTTGATAACAGGCAGGTCATCTTTTGCAAAAGGAAAAGTTCCGGGACAGTATATTATCAAATTAGTTCAGTCAGCCCCATCAGATAAAATTATAACAAATATATCACTTTCAGCAGAAAATGCCCATCTTAAAAAACTCTCAAGAATGTCTCAAAATGCATCGTCCGGACAGAATATTATGGAGAGTTACTATCTTTTTTCATCATCTGATTCTACTATTACAATAGCAGATATAGAAACAGTTATAGGTAGTCAGAATATTGAAATTATTGAACCTAATTATTATTTAGAGATGTTTGAATTCCCGCAGGATTCCCTTTTTGACTATCAATGGTATCTGCACAATATCGGTCAAATGTATTATGGGATTGATAGAATAGAAGGTGACAACAATGACCAATTGGTAATGAAATCAGGCACAGCCGGTGCTGATATCGGGCTGACGGATTATTATACCAATACACCCGCAGAAAAAACAAAAATCGTTGTAGCAATTATTGATTCGGGTGTTGATATTACCCATCCTGAATTACAAGGGCAATTCTGGAAAAATATTGATGAAATCCCGCTTAATGGAATTGATGATGATCATAACGGATATATTGATGATACCCTTGGTTTCGATATTTCAGGTGATAATTTTGCCTTTTTTAATCAAGTAGGTGATAACGATCCGACTGACCACGTAGGACACGGCTCTCATATTGCCGGAATAATAGCTGCCAAAAACGATTCTGTTGGAGTTGTCGGTGT
The DNA here is from genome assembly GCA_913009765.1 of uncultured candidate division Zixibacteria bacterium. The sequence continues at coordinate 4,678 of CAJVYT010000134.1, read as the reverse complement.
TGCTCCGAACTCTTTAATAATGCCTCTAAAAGTTTTTCCAAATTTTACTATTGCGGTGGCTGTCGAAGGTATTATCTATGCCGTTGATAATGGTGCCGATATTATTTCTATCAGCTGGGGAACTCCGTTTGAATCAGCAATTTTAAAAGATGCTCTTTCTTATGCACGAGCAAATAATGTCTTTGTCTGTATTGCCCCCGGTAATACCGGAAATACCGACATTTTCTTTCCGGCAGGATTTGATTCAGCATTTGTTGTTGCTGCAAGTAACTCCGATGGATTTCTGACTTATTTTACGACATTTGGTCCTCATATTGATATTGTTGCCCCGGGTGAAGATATCTTATCTATCAGAGGTGCCGGTACCGATCTATATGCTCCAAGTCCAAGCAATGAACCTTTTGTGAGAATAATTGGTAATGACTCTTTGTACTATCTCTCCGATGGAACTTCAATGTCTACTCCGGTGGTTGCTGGTGCTGCTGCTCTTATTTGGTCTATTAAACCGGAACTGTCAGTCTCACAACTTGAAGAGATACTTATCAATGGTGCTGTTGACCTTGTTGACCCGTTTAACCAAGGTGATAGTTTAGTTGGATATGATACACTTTCGGGATATGGATTATTAAATATTGATAATTCTCTTTCACTGCTTGAACCGGAAGGGCTCTTTTTTAGTTCTCCTGAAAAAAAAGAAAGATATACAACTGATATTCCGATTAAAGTAAACCGAACAGGCGGATACAATGATGAATGGATGTTGTACTATGCCGTAGGGCAGGACACCTCTTGGCTGCTCTTGGCAAATGGCTCTACTGTCCCAAATGATTCTCTGCTTTTTACAATCGATTCAACATTTGCCAACGGTCATATCTATCTCAAACTTATTGACGTATTGGGGAATCAGGTTGTAACCGATTTTTATAATATTCGTCAAAGAAAACTACAACTAACATCCCCATCAAATAATGATATTGTCAATTTTGGTATTCTTATCTCAGGAGATGCGTATGGTCCCGATTTTGATTCTTTGTTGATTATTTACACACAAAACGGAACTCAAGGAACTATACTTTTCGACACAAAAGAATACTACGGCTCTTTTATGTATAATTGGAAAATATCAGGGGTTGATACCGGTGATTATAAAATGTATCTTTATGGTTTCTATCAATCAGATACTCTTATTGATTCGGCTGCATTTCGAATTCTCTCGGTATTTGCTCAAGGATGGCCCCAATCAATTGGTACAAATACTTCTTTAAGCCCTTTTGTCGCAGATCTGAATCATGATAACCTTAAAGAAATATATATTCCCTCAGGCAATGGGCTTTTTGGCTTTAATGCACATGGAGAATTACTTGATGGTTTTCCGGCTCTTGCAGGAATTGATGTTCGCTGTATGCCTGCTGTCTATGATGTTACCCGTGACGGTTTTGATGAAATCATTATTACTTCCGACACTGGAATTTATGTTGTAAAATATGATGGAACTATCGCAGAGGGATGGCCGCAGCATTGTAAAACAGGAATGATTGCTTTTGGGCATGGATTTCCAAACCCGACTGTCACAAGACTGGGGGCAGGGGAAGATTCGGCAATTGTTATTATAAATACAATGGGTGAAATCTTAGCGTATGAATTTAACGGCGATTCATATTTTTATTCACTAGAGGGATATTATGCTGTCTTAAATCCTCGTTTAGCTGACTTTTTTGCAAAGGGAGGTCAATCTTCACCTTTTGTATCTTCTGTAGATTTTAACAATGACGGCTTATTTGAAGTTGTGTCTTCATATACTGCTCCCGAACCTTATGCCGGTGTAGGACTTTTTGATGGGAGAACAGGTTTACCGCTTTTATCTGAAACTGATCCGGTTATTATTTTAGAGTCAGATGTTCATGGAACAGCTCTTGCTGATTTTGATAATGATAATAGACCGGAGATAATTTCATTGGGAAGTGATACCTCAAATATTACGACTCTATGGGTTAAAACGAATATGACTGCAGATTACCCCGGATGGCCGGTTACTCTTGATGAGTTGTTTGGATGGCTTATTTCTCCGATTACTTTAGCAGATTTAGATTTAGACGGCGTTCCTGAAATCATGTTTACTGCTTTTTGGTTTGATATAGCTCATCTGTTTATTTTTAATTCTGACGGAACCCCATATCAACAGCAATCAAATGCTCCTTATGGAGCTGCCTACACTGTGTTTGGCACTCTTGGAATTCCTGTGGCGGCAAATGTGTATGGTGATGAGTTCCCGGAAATTATCTTTCGTTCAGGATTCATTCTCCCGGGTTCAGGACCGGAAGAACTTCATATCTTAGATAATAAACTGAATCCTATCCCCGGTTGGCCATCTGAAACGCCGGCTTTACATAATCAAGTTTTTTCAACACAATTTGCTCCACTGGTTGATGATTTAGATTCTGACGGTTTAGTTGAGCTTATTTTACTAAGTGATAACTCAGATGTTTTAGTTTGGGATTTCGATGTATCATATAATAATGGTAAAAATAAAGTTAGGTATTTGGTGGATAATTTAAATTCAAACAAGTTCATTTCAAATGATATTGCAACCGATATACATGATACACAAAATAATCTTCCTAAATTATTTACTCTTGATCAAAATTATCCAAATCCGTTTAATCCCACTACTTCTATTTCATTTGAACTGCCCAAAAAAGATGAAATTAAATTAACTGTTTTTAATATTCTTGGACAAGAAGTTCAAAATTTAGCTGAGGGCGTTTATGATGCAGGACTGCATACTGTTTTATTTAATGGTGAACAGTATGCTTCAGGAATCTATTTGTACCGTCTTGAAGTTACCGATAATTCTTTTACAAAAAAAATGGTGCTTCTAAAATGAAAAAATATATTTTTATTCTCTTTTTTATAATGCTTACATCTGTCGGACAGGCTGAAATTAAACAAATCCCTGACCAGACATTACTTACAGCATCGTCAATCGGCTCTGTACATACTATCGACAGTTTTTTAGTCTCCGCTTCTGGCGAGGAAGTCTCATTGTTTGTTTATGATGCGATGCTGCGTCAGTACCGGTTCCTCTATAGTGAAAATATTCCAATGCTTGAATATAAAACTTCAAAATTAGAAGACTCTATTTTAGTTATTAATTCTCAAGATGATAAATTCTATTTTGTCTCTTTGAAAAATCTTCCTGAATTACAATATCTCGGGTTTGTTGATTTACAGCGGAGTTATGCCGATTATACTCTGATAGATAACTCTCTTTATATCGCCGGTTTTTATGATGGTATCTTGCGGTATAAAATACAAGACTATTCTCATGCACAGTTTATTGATTCAAGTATGACAGGGATTCTTGTTACCCAGATGAGTCATGATGACAAATATTTGTATGCTTTAGATGAATATAACGGTCTTCTGCGGTATGACTTGACCGGAGATGGATTTGGAACTTTTGACGAATATCTTTTTGTACCCTTGAGATCGTTTGCATATACAAAAGTTGACTCATTATTTTATCTGCATCTTATTAACGGAGGATTTTTAGTTGGTGATTTTAATCGACCATCCGGTAATAATATTGTAGACTCTCTCATAGATTTAAGTCAAGTAAAATATCTGTATTCTACCGATTCACTGTTGGTAACTACTGACGAACGTGAAATTACAATTATACACAGATATGATTATTCTAATATTTCGGTTTATCCTCTCACAAATCTAAATCCATTAGGATTGTTGAATCCTTTTGATAATTCTAAGATATTAATGCTCCCGACTCTTGACAGAGGGCTTTCATTTATAACATTAGATACTTCTCTTGCAATCCAAGATGGGTTAGCATTAAATGGCAGTATCAATGATATTATTTTACAAGATTCTACTCTTTATATGAGTTTAAGCGGTGAACCAATACATCTGTTTACAAGTGACTCTAACGGATATATGTCATATAGCCATTCTCTCTACGAAAATCTTAACAATTCAGGACAGATAGAGCATAACGGAGATTCGCTTTTTGTCATTTATCCTGATATCAGTAGACTGGCTATTATAACACAAGCCGACCAACCCGACTCTGCTCAATTGGAAAGTCCCATTCTTGTCTCGACAGTATCAGTAAGAGACATGTATTATACCGGTGAACAGCTTTATGATAATGCACTGATTTTTATTGAACATCCGTTTAGGTATGAAGTCTATGCTGTCTCTGATTCCGGGTATATTGCGTATGAGAATGAATGGAAATTTGTTGCCGATATGACATCACTTTCAGTAAAAGATTCTATCGCAGCAATTTCGGACAGTAAAAATGTATGTTCTGTCTATAAGATTCTTCCATCTTATGATAAAGAAGTCCTGACGACAATCAATTTAGATGGTACAGCCACAGAATCAATTTTTAATAATAATTTTCTCTATCTTTTTGTAGATCTTAATTTGTATGTCTTAGACTTTACAGATAGAGAGAATATCTTCATTGACACTGTTCTTTCAATGCCTAAGAATGTTGTAGATGCTGTCATCGTCGAAAATTATATGTTTACCGTAGGAACCTCAGGGATTTTGGGATTTGATTTAAATGGAATATTTCCCCAAATTATTGACAGTGGCGGTTTACCCGGAAATTCTATTGAAGTTAATTCAGGCATGATTGCAGTACATGATAGTC
>CAJVYT010000133.1 GCA_913009765.1 uncultured candidate division Zixibacteria bacterium | reverse complement strand
ACACTTTTCCAAACATCCCGTCAATGTCATCCAATACTTCCCCAAATGTCATTTCCAACTTGGAGGCTGTGTCTCAATACATAATGTTAGTTCACAAACCCGCTTTGCGTGTTCAGGAACTAACATAACATGGCGAAAATTTTTATTGTGATACAGCCTCTTGTCGAAGTATGCTCATTCAATCTATATGTTTTAATTCATATATATAAAAAAACCGTCGGGTGGAGCAGACCCGACGGTACGCACAAATAGCTATCCAATAGCATTTAGGGAGGGAAAAACAAATTTATCTGTTGCTAAACATTGACAAAACCGATTGCGAGGTGATGGCATAATGACTTAACAATGCAACCCCCGCTTTTGCTTGAATTTGAAACTTTACAAAGTTAGAAAACTCTAAAGCATAATCGGTCGCACGGATATTTGATTCTGCCGCCATAAGGTTTTCACGTGAAATTCTCATTGAGACAATATCTGATTCCAATGTATTTTTCTGAGTAGCTCCAATATCAACTGTTGCTTTATCAATTTCAGCAATCTTATCATCAATTAATGTAATTGATGCAGTAGCACTATCGGCAGTTGATAAATCAACTCCTGCTAAATCATTTAATGATGCCAACGAGCCTTCAGACCCGTCAAAAAGCACAGCTCCGTTGTACTCTGCTTTATTGAGCGTAACATTAAAATTAGATTCAATTAATGATGCCGAATCCGCATACGCTTTTTGGGCAACATCGGAATTACCGCCTGCATTGGCGGCACCAACGGCAAGGGTTCTCATTTCAGTTAATTGAGAACGCATTTCGGATAAAGATGATGATGCCGTACTATATTTTCCGATTTGCATTGAGGTGTTTTCTATCTGTTGATTCAAAGTTGCTATTTGGGTGCGAAACTGTTCAGAAATCATCAGCTGAGCAGGTCCGTCTGCGGCTGAATTTATTTTCATCCCTGAGCTGAGTTTTTGGAGAGACTTATATATCCCAGCAAAAGCAAAATTCAGATTATCGGTAATCGAAAACATTGATGAATTATTATAAATTGATAACATCACTCCTCCTCCTTCCTTGCTTACATTTTGGAGGTTCAGTTATAATAAAAGCATGAGTTGTGCCAAACGATTAGATTCTTACTATCTTGTTGTATTTTAATGTGTTACGAAAATAAGTCCATTGTGTTTTCTTTGGGAAAGTCAGTAAAAAAAGCGAAGAATATGGGGATTTTCCTATACTTTATAGTACATATAAAAATGCCGTTGGAAGGGTAGTTTAACCAACGGCATAGTGGAGGAACCAAACGAGAGCGTCATAACCGCTCATTGTTAGGTTAATTGGTGGTTTTTCTTATGTTAAAAAATAACTTCTAAACGTATTTATTTATTCTTCGCCAAGTCTCCTGATATAAGCAGGAATTGATGTATCTTCAGCCGAGAATAACGGAACTCTATTTCGTCCGTTTGCCCCACTGTTTGGCTGTTGTTCTTTCTCCTGTTGGTATTCATTTATTTCCATTCTTGCACGATTGACAACTGCTTCCTGAGGTGATATTTGCTGTTGTGGTATCGGTTGTCTTGGAGTTGGCGGAGTTTGCTCTTGCACTATAGGTGTAATCATTTGACCTTCAAAAAGCGAAATTGGTACCCCCGGTTTATTGTCTTCATTTTTTTCTTCTTTGACCGGTTTCACAATTTCTTCATCAGCATTAAACCCTGTAGCTATAACAGTAACACGCATTTGATCGTGCATTTCAGGATCGATGACAGCACCAAAAATAATATTGGCATCATCACCTGCGGCTTCATAGATAAGTGATGTTGCAGTGTTCACATCAAACAAAGCCATATCTTCACCACCAGTGACATTGATTAAAACACCTTTGGCACCTGAGATTGAAATATTTTCAAGAAGTGGAGATGAAATTGCAGCTTGGGCAGCATCTATAGCTTTCTCTTCGCCTTTGCCGTATCCGGTTCCCATGATAGCATCACCGCGTTCAAGCATGACAGTACGAACATCGGCAAAGTCACAGTTGATCAATCCGGGAATTGTAATTAAATCTGAAATACCTTTGGTAGCCTGATAGAGCACTTCATCAGCCGTTGCAAATGCATCAGTCAGAGTCGTTTTTTTATCAACAAGTTCTAAAAGTCTTTCATTGGGAATAGTAATAAGAGTATCAACTTTAGCACGCAGTTCTTTGACCCCTTGATTGGCTCGTTCGACACGTTTTTTACCTTCAAATCTGAAAGGTTTTGTTACAATTGCAACTGTTAAGGCACCTGCTTCTTTTGCAATTTCAGCAACTTCAGGAGCTGCTCCTGTTCCGGTACCGCCTCCCATACCTGCTGTGATAAAAACAAGATTTGGATTACCGATAGCTTCAGCAAGTTCCTCTTTGCTTTCCTGTACAGCTTTTCTACCAACATCGGGGTTTGCTCCTGCCCCAAGTCCGTTGGTAATTTCTTTACCTATTTGTACTTTTGATTCTGCTCTGTTTTGATCTAAAACCTGAGCATCAGTATTTGTTGCGACAAAATCAACGCCTTTTAATTTTGCATCAATCATACGGTTTAAAGCATTACCGCCACCACCACCAACGCCAATAACTTTAATCTTGGCGTAGCCGATAAAATCTTCAGCAAAGTCAAATGTGTGTTTATCCGGTGTCATTTATAGTTCCTCCTGAACTTTAAAATTGTTTTGTTATCCAATCTTCGAATCTCTTTAACCATCCTTTCATATTACCGCTGGTAGTACCTTTGATTGGTTCGTTATGAAAACCATAAAAAAGCAACCCATTAACAGCAGCATAGCGGGTGTTATCAAGTTCGTCGGGGATATGTTCTATATTTTTTATTTTTTCTATTCTCACAGGCATATCAAAAATCTGTTCGGCAAGTTCAACTACACCAAGAAGGACTGAACCTCCTCCGGTGAGTACAATTCCGCCGGCGGGAATATCGCGAATACCTGCTTTTCTTATTTCTTTTGCAACAAGTGAAAAAATCTCTTCCATTCTTGGTTCTATAATAGATGAAAGCACGTTACGGGAAACTTCTTTGCCGGGGCGATTCATGAGTCCGTCTATTGTAATCATTTCTTCGGGGTCAACCATTGATGCCAATGCAGCCCCATGAGCAATCTTCAATGTTTCTGCTTGCTCTACTGAAGTCCTGAGTCCTATAGCGATGTCATTGGTAACGTTTTTGCCACCAAGTGAGACAACCGATGTAAAACGTATCGCTCCATTATAGAAGACGGATATGTTCGTCATATCACCGCCGATATCAATTAAAATAATCCCATCTTCTTTCTCATCTTCGGTAATCAAAACATTAGACAGTGCTAAAGATTCTAAAACAATATGGTCAACACCTAAACGACAACGTTCTAAGGCACGCATAATATTTTTTGCTGATGTAATAGATGCGGTCACAATATGAGCTTCAACTTCAAGCCTAACTCCTGACATACCGATCGGGTCTTTGATACCTTCGGTATCATCAACAGAATATTCCTGCGGAATAACATGGATAATTTCTCTGTCAACAGGAATTGCAACAGCTTTAGCAGCAGCAATAGCCTTTTCGACATCGTGTGCTGTAATCTCTTGATCGGAACGTGAGACTGCTACAACGCCATTGCTGTTAATTGAACGAATATGTTCACCGGCAATGCCAACTGTTACCCTATCAATTTCAGTTCCCGAAACCATTTGAGCATCATCAACTGCTCTGCGAATTGATTTCACCGTTTTTTCCATATTCACAACGATACCTCGGCGAAGTCCTTCGGAATTACTCACACCGTGTCCGATAACATAGATACCTCCGGCATCATCCATTTCGGCAACAACACAAACTATTTTTGTTGTTCCAATATCTAAAGCAGCTATAATATTTTCTGAAGCCATCTATTTTTTCCCTTGTGAGCAGACAATCATTTCATCATATCGTAAATCAAGCAGAGCAGTATTTTCTAAATTAGGATCAAAACGGCTGACAAAACGAATGAATTTATCTATATCTTCACGTAAATAATCATATCTTACTTTTAAGCGATACGGAAGACCGTCAATAGAAACTTTCAAGAAACCATTATTGCCAAAATCTATTTCATCTATCAAGCAGTACAAATCTCTATTTTGTTTTTTTAGTTTCTGAAGAACCTGCACAACTGTTTTTACTCTATGATCTTGACAAAATCCAAACGGCTTTGTAATTGTCAAAGAGGTAAGTATGGGATTGTCCCATGTATAATCAGAGTTATCCAGTAGAACTACTCTTGCATCAGAATCTAATCCGTATATTTTTTTTGTTCTTCTATCAAGTACGAAACTAACCGGTTTATAATTATTTGTTTTAATTTCAATAGTGTTCGGAAGTTTATAGTTAATATCTACTTTATAAATATTATTTTTTTTCATAAGCATAGATGCCAAGGAATCAAGCGGCTGGTCGGTAATAGGTCTGTTTTCATAAAGATTATACTTAGCAGACCAATCATCTAATTCAGATGCATTCACAGAAACGGTCTCAAGAGCAAAGTAGTCCGTAAAGTGTACAACCGACAGCAAAGTTGTGCCAAAAACAATAAAGGCGATAAGTGATAATTTTATTTTTTTCGGTAACATCATAATTATTTTTTCAACGATTCCATAATTTGTTTTTTAATCAGTGTAATTGACCCGGCACCCATTGTAATTATCAAATCATTAGGCTGTGCTGTTTGGGCAAGTATATCAACAGCGTTTTCTTTTGCCCCGATATACTCAAAGTTTGTATACCCTAATTTTTTTGCATCTTGTGCTATAATCTCAGATGTTATCCCCTCTATCGGTTTTTCACGGGCGGGATAAATATCAACAAGATATACCTTGTCAGCTATTGCCAATGCTGAAGCAAACTGTTCTCTGAAATCCCTTGTACGAGTATACAGGTGAGGTTGAAAAACAACTATTACTCTACGGTCATATACTTTCTGAGCAGTCTCAAGAGTTGCCTTTATTTCTGTCGGGTGATGAGCATAATCGTCAACAAGCAATACATCATTTGCTTCGCCAATAATTTCAAATCGTCGGGCAACCCCATTAAAACTCATCAGTCCATCAGCAATCATTTCAAAGGGAACGTCCAGCTCATAACAGGCAGCGACTGAAGCCATAGCATTCATCACATTGAATTCACCCGGAACTCTTAGAATAATTTCCCCAAGCAAATCACCTTCTTTATAGACAGAAAATGTAGTTCGCCCGGCTTCCATTTTGAGATTTAAAGCCCGATAGTCGGCATCGATTGAAAAACCAAAAGTTTTATACGGGCGGCTGATACGATGCCGAATATTTTTTATATTTTTATCATCTGCTGAAATTATAACCTGCCCATAAAACGGTACACGGTTCATATACATAACGAATGAATTTATCAAATCATCTTCATCATCATAACAGTCAAGATGGTCTGCTTCTAAATTTGTAATGACCGCCATTGACGGAAACATTGCCAAAAATGATTTATCAAATTCGTCCGCTTCTGCAACCAAATAATCTCCCGACCCTAAAGCAGCTCCGGTACCTAATCCTGCAACAATACCTCCAACAATAAGAGTCGGCTGATATTTTCCTTTTTGTAAAATTGAGCCTATCATTGAAGTGGTAGTAGTTTTTCCATGCGTACCTGAAACACCAATAGAAAATTTTAAACGCATTAGTTCCCCAAGCATTTCGGCTCTTTTAATCACCGGAATACCGATACGTCTTGCTTCGACAACCTCGGGATTTTCCTCTCCGACAGCAGATGTAATCACGACCACATCGACATCTTCTAAATTGGCAGCTTTATGTTCTGGAAATATCTTTATACCAAGCTCATGTAAATATTCAGTAATTTCACTTGGTGTAGAGTCTGACCCTTTAATTTCATAACCGAGATTAAAAAGGATTTCTGCAATACCGGACATTCCCGCTCCGCCGATTCCGACAAAAAATAATTTTTTTATTTTTCCGAACATAATTTTTTCTCTTTTAAAATATTCTTTAGGCTGTAAAACATTGCTGTTAATCACTCATTCTCCTATGCCACTTCTTGAAACAGATTCATCTCTTCAAGTTGACTTATTATATCCATAGCTATTACATCTACAGCCGGTTTTTTATTTTCTGTTTCTTTATAAATACTTTTTTTCATCTTTTCAAATTCATCGCTTTCGCACACAGAAACAGCTTTAGCTAAAATATCAATTTCATCAAGAGAAACTTCAGTAATCATAAGTGCCATATTTCTATTTACATAATCAAGGGCATTTTTTTTCTGATGGTCACCTGCTGCAAATGGAAATGGAATAAGAATCGACGGCAGTTTACAATTGATAATTTCAGCAAGAGTCAAGGCACCTGCTCTGGCAATGACAATATCTGCGGCGGAATATAGTTGTGCCATATTTTCGGCAAACGGAAAAAGAGAAGAGCTTGGAACCTTATTCCCTATCTTCATAGCTACATCCTTGTAGTCTCTTTTTCCTGTTTGCCACAATAGCTGATAATTTTCATTGATGTCACATTGCTGTAAACTTTTTATAACAGCATTATTTATTGCTCTTGCTCCCTGCGAACCCCCGAGAATCAAAATTGTTTTTTTATTTGCATCAAGCTGCAGTACCTGGCAGGCATTTTCTTTTGAAGTCAATTGAATTTCAGAACGTACCGGATTGCCTGTTATGAGAATCTCTGCCTCGGTGTGTAAATATTCTTTTGCTTTTTCAAAGCCGAGATAGATTTTTTTAGCTTTAGGAGCAAGTTGTCGAGTAGTAACGCCCGGAAATGAATTCTGCTCTTGTAAAAGAGTTCTGATATTTTTCCACGATGCAGTTTTTAAAATTGCCCATGAAACATACCCACCGGTACCGATGACAATCTGCGGCTTAAATGAGTTCAAAAGCGACCATGATTTCATCAATGCACCAAGCACAATAAAAGGTACCAAAAGATTTTTGAATGTAAATGAACGGACAATTCCACGCATATTAATTATATGTAAAGGATAGCCAAGTGAATCTTTGAGTCGGTATTCAATACCTCGCTTGGTTCCGATAAAAATAATTTCTACGTTCGTTCTTTTTTCCAAGAGTTCTTTAACTCTATCGGCTATTGCTAAAGCCGGATATAAATGTCCGCCGGTTCCGCCTCCGGCAAAAATCAACCGGATATTTTTCATGCTTTCACCCTTCTTTTTGAAAGGTTCAGCAAAACAGCTACAGCTGCGGATGAGACAAGAAGTGAAGAGCCGCCATACGATAGAAACGGTAAAGGCAATCCGGTAACCGGAATCAATGCGGTCACAACACCTAAGTTGATTGCGATATTTAAAAAGAGTGAAAGAGTTATACCCGATGCCAGCAGGTACCCGAATCTGTCCGGTTGCCCAGAGGCAATTTTAAGTCCTCTGAAAATTATATAGAAAAAGAGAAGTAGTATTATTGTTAATCCTAACAAACCAACCTCTTCACCAATCGCTGCAAAGATAAAATCGGTATGCGGATATGGAAGGAAGAATAATTTCTGGCGACCTTCTCCTAAGCCCATACCAAAAAATCCGCCTGAGCCAAGTGTAAGTGCTGCTTGTTTGACTTGATAGCTTCCTTGAAGCGGGTCAGCAATAGATGCAATATAATCATTGATACGTGCTTGCTTATAGCCAAGCACAAACACAACAAATGATGCTACCCCGACAATCGGCAGTAATCCATAGGAAAGATGTTTCATTCTTGCCCCTGCTAAAAATAAAATCCCCAAAACAGAAAGAGCTATTACAATAGTTGTTCCCAAATCAGGTTCTAAGAGAATCAGCATAAGCCCCACGCCTATAAGCGGTAAATATGGGAAAAGCAGTTGTTTGAGTTTTGTTATATCTCTTTTTGGATTTGACAAAGAAAACGCTAAATACACAATCATCACGAATTTAAAAAGTTCGGATGGCTGAATATTTATAATTCCCAGCATAAGCCATCTTTGTGACCCGTTGCGGGAGGGCATGAGAAACACTAATGACAGCATAAGTATAAGAACAAAAAGAGCCGGAGCAGAATAGATAGCAAAACGCTGTAAATTTATCTTTATAATTGCATACACAGCAACAGCAGAAAGAATCGCCCATTTTATTTGGTTTTTTAAAAAGAAGAGATTAGAACCAAATTTTTTCTCAGCAATTATTGACGATGTTGAGTAAATCATCACCAAGCCAATAACAACAAGGATGATATATGCCAGCAACAGACCTTCATCAATAGATTTATTTTTCACTGATTGTCTCATGCTCATTCTTTCCATTTTTTAAACCTGCCACAGCATGCTTAAATTCTCTGCCTCTTTTTTCATAATTCTTAAACATATCAAAGCTCGCACATCCCGGCGAAAGAAGAACTGTCTCTCCGGGTGATGCTTTTGTAAACGCTTTCTGAACTGCCTCTTGAAGAGTTTCGGCAAACTGTACCTGAAAAACATTCCCTAACTGTTCGTAAATTTTCTCTTTTGCTTCGCCAATAGCAATAATAGATTTTATCTTATCTTTTCCATAAGGGATAAGCTCTTTAAAATCGGCACCTTTGTCTCTTCCGCCTGCGATGAGATAGAGTCCGGTGTGAACCGAACGTAAGGCGAATGTAACGGAATCAATATTGGTAGCTTTTGAATCATTAATAAAATTAACTCCCGCAACAGAGCCGATATTTTCTAAGCGGTGTTCAACCGGCTGAAATGTAGAAAGAACCTTGGCAAGTGTATCAATTGAAATATCAAAAAGTGATGCTGCTGCTACGGCAGCAGCGGCATTTTGTAAGTTATGCGGTCCTATGATAGAAATTTTGTCAGTCGCAATAATCTGTTTATCATTTATCGTTAAGAAATCATCTTTTACAAAAGCCGTAACACTTGATGTGGGCAGATGTGAAAAATAATGTATATCAGCTTTTGTTGAGACATTATATTTTTTTGTTTCTTTATCTTCGGCATTTAGAATTAATGTATCTTCTTCGGACTGGTTTTCTGTAATACGAAATTTTGTTTTGATATAGTTTTCAAAACTTCCATGTCTGTCAAGATGATCAGGAGTCAGATTCAAAATTAAAGCAACATGCGGTTTAAAATCGGAAATCGTTTCAAGTTGAAAAGTAGAAATTTCTAAGATAACAATTCCATTTTCCGGAATTCTTTCAACTATTTCTGAAAACGGCAACCCAATATTTCCTGCGATAAAGGTATCAAAACCTGCTGCTGTGAATATTTCACCTAAGAGTGTTGTTGTAGTTGTTTTACCATTTGAACCGGTAACAGCTATAATTTTCCCTTTACAACACCATGAAGCAAATTCTATTTCAGAAAAGACAGGTATTCCCTGAGACTGAGCTTTTTTGATAATATCAATGGTCAATGGAACCCCGGGGGAAACAACCAAATAATCTGCTGTTAACAATTTTTCAGTATGTCCGCCCACTTCATAAGGTATTCCTACCGAGTCCAGACGTGCTGTTTCTGCCTGAAGCTTCTCGGCAGAATTCATATCTGAAACAAACGGTTTTCCGCCAAATCTATCGGCAAGAACAGCAGCAGCAATACCGGAACGTGCCATTCCGATTACACCGATTTTTCTATTTTTTATTTTCTGTTCTGTTGTCATCGTATTTTCAAAGTTGCTAAGGTTAGTAGTGCACACAATGCCCCGATAATCCAAAACCGTATAACCACTTTAGACTCTGCCCAGCCGGAGAGTTCAAAATGATGATGAATCGGTGCCATTTTAAAAATTCTTTTTTTATTTCTAAATTTATATGATAAAACCTGTAAAATCACAGAAAGAGCTTCAACAACAAAAACACCGCCAACAATAACTAACAGTAATTCTTTTTTTAACAAAATTGATATGGCTCCTAAAGCTCCGCCCAATGCGAGCGAGCCGGTATCACCCATGAACACCTCAGCGGGATGGGCATTAAACCACAAGAACCCTAATGCCGAACCAATAGCTGCTCCGCAATAAATAGTCAATTCACCTAGATCGGAAGAGCACACGTCTGAACTCCAGTCACACTGATATATCTCGTATGCCGTCTTCTGCTTGAAAAAAAAAAAAAAACAAACAAAAAAAAATAAAAAAAAACAGAAAAAAGAGAAACTTTCCGACGATCTCCACTACATCACACATCTACACAACGAGTGTGCCAGTT